>NZ_JBAEAP010000030.1:0-8175 GCF_056205495.1 Psychrobacillus sp.
AATATTGGTACAGGTACTTCAATACATATTATGCATGATAACTCGCATGCTCGAATTGGTGGAACTGGAGTAGGTGGGGGAACACTTTTAGGATTGGGAACGGCATTAACAGGTTTAACAGATTATAAGGAAATGATTCAGTTATCTTTAAATGGAAATAGATCGTCAATAGATGTTTTAGTTAGTGACATTTATAAAGACAACAAATTACCATTAACTGGCTCGCTTACTGCAAGTAATTTTGGTGGTGTTTCCTTAAAAAACGAAGAAACTAGGACAAACGCAGATCTGATTGCAGGTATCCAGGGTATAATTGGTGAAGTTGTGGCAACATTATGTATACAAGCTGCAGATTCTCATGGTGTCGAGGACATAATTTATATAGGTTCTACACTAGAAGATAATATATTGCTTCAGGAAATTATGGAATCCTATACGATACTAAAAAAGAAAAATCCAATATTTTTAGAAAAACATGGGTATAGTGGAGCGATTGGTGCATTATTGGAAAACAATTAAAAAAGATTTTGGATAATTGTTGCATTATTAGGATAGGCGTGTTATATTTAAAGAGGATTATTTTTGTTCGGTTAGTTAGTAGGTGGCAACACTTTTACTTAACAGTGTTGAGCAAGGATAGTAACACAATGTATGCACAATTTGCATACGAGGAGGATACACACATGGAACAAGGTAAAGTAAAATGGTTTAACTCAGAAAAAGGATTCGGATTTATCGAACGCGAAGGCGGAGACGATGTATTCGTACATTTCTCAGCTATCCAAAGCGAAGGTTTCAAATCTCTTGACGAAGGTCAAGAAGTAACTTTTGAAATCGAGCAAGGCCAACGTGGTCTTCAAGCTACTAACGTAGTTAAAGCTTAATTTTAAACCTAAACTTTAACAGGCTCTCATTTCGAGGGTCTGTTTTTTTGTGTTATCATATATAGAAAGGTTCACATATTGATATGCAAGGGAGTAGTTTGGATGAAAAAGTGGAAGAAGGATATAATTATTAATGTGCCTATTGAATTTGCATGGCCTTATTTCTACGGGGACTTAGAGAAAAAGAAAGCAATTTTCCCTAAAATTATAGATGAAGAAGTTTTAAAGGAAACACATGAAGTGGAAGGTACAATAATCCGACAAGCATATAAAAACGGATCGATAGACGAATCCTATGACCTTACCATAAAAAAGTTCATCAACGAACCAAATCATAAGCTCGTACAAGAAGCCTTTATTTTAAACAACATGTTCCGTATGAAGGTAGATTACGAATTAAATTCGGTGGATGAAAACCAAACAAGGTTTACTTATCGATCTGTTAACAGACCAAGAAACCCCTTGTTGAGTCTATTTCAACTCTTCGGTAAGGATGATGTTATTATACGATTCATGAATCGCACAAAAACGAATATTGAGGAAGCATATAACTCAAACGGAGTAGAACAAGACGTAATTGTAACACCCGGAGAGATTGAAGCGGCACCGGAAAAGTAAAAAGAAATGCTTTCATAGGAAAGACCAATAATAAAACACCTCCACTCAAATTTATTTGTTGGAGGTGTAGCTTGTTATGGTAAATTCTTTCGTACTGCTTCTCTTGCTAATGCATGGGCAGCTTTATTTTGGTCATCAGATATCCACTTTATAAAAAACATATCAAAGGTATCTGTTATAGCTAGTACTTTTTCTAATATGGCTGCAAACTCAGGGTTCTTAGCGTAGCGTTTTTCAACTGCCGCGAAAACTATTTGCGAATCAGTCCTAATAGAGACGATGGTAGGAGATAATTTCGCTACTTCTTCCAAACCACGTTGTAATGCGATAAATTCAGTAACGTGATTTGTTTGGTCTCCTATAAACTCACTAATTTTAATCTGGTGACCTTCTCCTTTGATAAAAATCCCTATTCCACTAGGTCCTGGATTGCCAGTAGTGGAGCCATCAATATATAATTCAATCATTATTAATCATCCTTTAAGGTAATGTAAGGTAATTTTTCGAATAAATATAATTGTACTGTTGAATATGTCATACGGCAAGGAGTAGAAAAAATGAAACATACACAAATTATAAATGAAATTGATCAGCTAATAGAAAATTATTGTGAAGGCTGTTTGGTGAAAAGTGAACTAAGAAAAGAAAAAGGCAAGACTAAAGCTCATCAGTTTTGTATTAAAGGCTGCACAGTTGGGGAAGAGATAAAAGAGGCAGGCAACAAATTATTTGGAAAATAAAAAAAGTCCCACGACCAGTTGCCGCGGGAAGAACTGTTTACTTCGATTTTATAACGTTTGCAGCCTGAGGTCCACGGTTTCCTTCAATGATCTCAAATGTTACTTCTTGACCTTCATCAAGTGATTTGAAACCTTCTCCTTGAATACCAGTAAAATGGACAAAAACATCTTCCCCATCATTGTACTCGATGAACCCATAACCCTTTTCGTTGTTAAACCATTTTACTTTCCCCTGTTGCATAACTGTTCCTCCCTTAATCCACAAAAAATTCTGTAAATGGATAAAATAAACTATACATGAAATAGATGCTACCGTCAATAAAATGTCGAATTATAGCTAAAATCTTATTAATTTTATGAGGTGAAAAAAGCTACAATATAAAATCTACTCCAACAAACTTAAGTATACCCAAATTATTGAAGAAATTCTCAATTTAAAATATGTAAAGTGATTAGGTCTTTAGGTAGGTAAATTTAAATTTCATAATAAATTTTAATCAATTATGAAAGGTAACTTAAAGAGGAATTTTGATATCTACTTTCCACAAGAGGGTAGCTTCTAATGACTTTCAACGGAAAAGACTGCACTATAGCGGTCTTTTTTTCTTTTTTTCGTTATAATGAATAGGATGACTCGTTTGAGGGAGGTATTTTAATATGAATGCTATTATCCTGTGTGAAAAGCTAGTCAAAGACATATACAACAAATTTGACGCCAGTCATGATTTTTTGCATATAGAAAGAGTGCGTAAAAATGCACTGACCATTGCTTCTGCGGAGATAGATATCGATTTAGAGATAATTGAATTAGCAGTACTATTACACGATGTAAGCGATCCGAAATATTCGAACGAAGGGAAATTTATGGAGGATTACATCATTGAGCAACTTGAACTTTCTGATGTATCAAAAGATAAAGTAAAAAAAATCATTCAATCTGTTTCCTTTAATGGAGGAAATGAGACAACCGCGGATACGATCGAGGCAAAGATTGTTAGAGACGCAGATCGGCTAGATGCCATTGGAGCCGTTGGAATAGCAAGAACGTTTGCATATGGTGGGGCAAAGGGAAGAAAATTATACGATGTAACCGAAACGCCGAGAGACAATATGTCCATCGAGGAATACCGTTCTAAACAAACAGCTTCCGTCACTCATTTCTATGAGAAGCTGTTGAAGCTGGCAGACGGAATGCAAACTAGAAAAGGCAAAGAGCTTGCTGCTGAAAGACATGCCTTCATGGAATTATTTCTAGAAAACTTAAGAAAAGAAACAGGGGAATCTATATGAGTCATTTAATCATTTCTAATCTTACAAAAACAGTAGGTGAGAAAACACTATTCGAAGACATTTCATTTACAATTAATAATCAAAATCGTGCAGGGTTAATCGGTATCAATGGTACAGGGAAATCCACTTTTTTATCGATTATTGCAGGACAGCTTGAGGCAGACTCTATTGATCGAGACCATCCGAACAAGTTTCGAATTGCCTACTTAGAACAGCAACCGGTATTTGAAAAAGAAGAAACGGTCCTTCAAACTGTATTTAGTGGAGACTCACCTATTCTGAAGATCAACAGAGAATATGAAGAAGCATTGCTCGCTTTAATGGCTAATTCCGATTCAACTGAATTACAAAATAGATTGATGGACTTACAGCAGAAAATGGATGAGCTACAAGCATGGGATGTAAATGCTTTAGCAAAAACAGCATTAACTAAGCTAGGGATTACGCAGTTTGAAGATTCAATTTTACATTTATCTGGTGGCCAACAAAAAAGAGTCGCGCTTGCCAAAGTGTTAATAGAGCCGGCTGATTTATTGCTATTAGATGAGCCTACTAACCATTTAGACAAAGAGTCAACAGATTGGCTGCAGGACATGTTGCAAAAAGTAGAAGGAGCCATTATCTTTGTTACACATGACCGTTACTTTTTAGACACAGTAGCCACTCATATTTATGAGCTTGCTGATAAAACGTTGTATACTCACACAGGGAATTATGCGGATTATCTGGAATCTAAAGCGATTCGTGAAGAGATGAACGCTGCATCTCAGCAAAAGCTACAAAATTTATATCGTAATGAGCTAAAATGGATTCGCAGAGGTGCAAAGGCTAGATCTACCAAGCAAAAGGCAAGAAAAGATCGTTTTGAAGAAATCGATGAAAAACTTGATCGTGATAATTCTACTCTCAATTTGGAGCTTGAGATGGCTACAACGCGCTTAGGGAAACAGGTATTGGAAGGTAAAAACATATCCAAACGCTTTGATACAAAAGTCATTGTAGAGGATTTTTCATTTATCTTACAGGCAGGAGACCGAATAGGCATAGTAGGCCCAAATGGGGTTGGAAAGAGTACCTTACTTAAAATGCTAGCAGGAGAGCTTCCAATGGATTCAGGAGAATTGGTCGTTGGCTCAACTGTAAAACAAATGCACTTCTCACAACAGCTTCCAAAACTAAATGAACAAACAAGAATGATTGAGTATGTACGTGAATCGTCAAACTTAATAGAAATAGGATCGGGAGAGAAATTTTCGGCAGCTCAAATGTTGGAACGGTTCTTATTTCCATTAAATACGCATGGTACTCAAATAGGTAAGCTTTCCGGAGGAGAGAAGAAACGTTTAGTTTTATTAAAAATGTTAATGGAGCAGCCAAACGTTCTATTTTTAGATGAGCCTACTAATGACCTGGATATTCAAACGTTATCGGTACTAGAAGACTTCATGGAATCCTTCCCAGGAGTAATTATTACCATTTCACATGATCGCTTCTTCCTAGATAGAATCGCAAAAAAACTATGGATTTTAAATGGTGAAGGAGTAGTTGGAGAATGGTTAGGGATTTATTCCGATTATTTAGATGACCTCAAAGAAGGATCTAAAAAAGTGGTGGACGTAAAGAAGGAAGAAGTCTCCGTAAAAAGTACAAAGGAAAAGAAGAAACTAACGTACAAAGAACAACGAGAATGGGAAGCGATTAGTGGCGAAATAGAGAAGACAGAGCAGTTAATAGAAGAGTTGGAGCAAAAACTTTCAACTACTGGCTCTGATTTTACACTATTACAGCAACTTACCGAACAATTAGACCAGGCAAATGCAACCTACGAGCAGCTGATTGAACGATGGTCTTATTTAGAAGAAATCGTTTCGTCCTGATTTTATATTATTGGAGGTATGAGATATGAAAATATTAACAATAGAACCAACGCCAAGTCCGAATACGATGAAGGTTGTCATTGACCAGGAGCTTCCTTTTGGGAAGAGTTATAACTATAAAAAAGATAATATAGAAGACGCACCAAAAGAAATACAACATATCTTTAATATCGAAGGCGTAAAAGGGGTATACCACGTTGCAGACTTTTTAGCGATTGAACGAATCGCAAAGTTTAGTTGGGAATCCATTTTAGCAGCCATTGAAAATGTATTTGGCGGTGAAAATGAAGCGGAAACAGAAGAAAAGCCTTTAGATCATTACGGTGAAGTATATGTCCATGTACAATCATTCAAGGGGATCCCGCTTCAGGTGAAAGTATTTGATAGTGAATCAGAGTCAAGATTTGGTTTATCTGCCCGCTTTACCAAGGCTTTGGATGAAGCAATGGAGGGTGATAAGGAAAATTATATTATGCTTCGTAAATGGGTTGACTATGGTGTGCGTTATGGGGACCAAAAAGAGATAGGCGAGCAGCTTGTAAAAGAATTAGAGGCAAGCTTTCCACAAAGCAAACTAGAGCAACTGATAGCTGATAAAGATAAAGCGGAGGAAGATAGAAAACCTATACGCGTTCCTTTTAGTATGGAACAATTCGAAGTAAGTGATTGGGAAACAAGGTTTCAATTACTGAACAATCTTATTAACCCAGAGGTTGAAGATATCCCAGTTCTAGCAAAAGCAATACAGGATGATCAGGTTTCTATTAGAAGGCTTGCTACTGTATATCTTGGTCTTATTGAAGATGAAAAAGTTATTCCGTACTTAGAAATTGCACTGAAAGATAAAAGTGCATCGGTTCGACGTACTGCAGGAGATGCAATGAGCGATTTAGGATTTGTACAATTTTCAAAAGCAATGGAAGACGCGCTGTTTGATAAAAACAAATTAGTTCGTTGGCGAGCAGCTATGTATTTCTATGAGGTGGGAGATATGGATGCATTACCAGCCTTAAGGAAAGCGATGGATGACAAGGAATATGAAGTTAAACTTCAAATCCGTATGGCGATTGCCCGTATTGCAGAAGGAGAAGAAGCGAAGGGCTCCGTTTGGAAGCAAATGAGCGAGGCAAGAAAATGAGTGAAAGTGAAGAGCATGGCGGATATCGCCGGCTCTTCTTTTTTTTAGTTAAGCTTTGTTAAAGTTATTGGTTGATTTAGATTAACAATTCTTTTTTATAGTGACTGTAAACATAAACAAAATGAACTTTCAAATGGCTATTAAGAACACATATAGATGATGAAATTGGGGTTGTTGACAGTTGTTCAGATTTGTTTAAGCGAGTAAATTTATTAGCGCTTTATCGATGCTAAAGCTGTTCCCGTTTATTGATTGGAGCGCCAGACGGCGACTCCTACGGAATGAGTGAGACAGACAAGCCATCACAACCACGCGCGTAAGCGATGGGTGATGGCTTATCGCTCACCCCGAGGAAAGCGTCCGGCTGGGGCGGAAATCAATTCTTCTCTCTGATTTATGATTTCTTTGCATCATATATCAACCCTCCCCTGTAACATATCCTTTAGTTAAAAAGATTGAAAATTGTAATAACGGCTGTTTTAAATGTTTAACAGACTAAAATGTGGGGAATTTTATTGTATATAGCAGTATTTAACGAACAGAAT
This sequence comes from Psychrobacillus sp., assembly GCF_056205495.1. Taxonomy (NCBI): domain Bacteria; kingdom Bacillati; phylum Bacillota; class Bacilli; order Caryophanales; family Bacillaceae; genus Psychrobacillus; species Psychrobacillus sp. Next base: position 7,093 of record NZ_JBAEAP010000030.1, read on the forward strand.
TCGAGACATTAAAAAAGTAAAATTTAATTGTAATGTTGTTGTGTAAATTCATGAAAATAGGTGAATAATATAAGTAGAACATAAAGTCGAAACGAGGGATCAAAATGAGTAAAGACCAAGTGAAGAAAAAAGAATACAAATATCGGGAAAATACCCAAATCACATACTATTTTACAACCATTTTTCTGATCGCCGGTACTCTTTTAACCTTGTATCTGCTGACTTTTAAAGTAGAAAATATCAGCATCTTCATTATTGTATTGTCTATTTTGGCTGGTGGCTTACCGGTAGGTTTTATCGGAGCGTTTATCGATTATAAAATGTCAGTATCAAAGGTGAAATATCGCACCAATTCATCCGTAAAAGAAAGCAGACCTGAGCATAATTAATGCATGGTCTGCTTTCTTTTTATATATAATATTATTCTGTAATCATCGGTTCTAAATAAAACCTTACTACAAAAGGCTTTCTATTTCAGGTTTTGCTGAATGCTTGGTACTTAAAAGATAATTTAATGTGTCAATATCAGATTTAGTCGAGAGGAAATAGCTTTGTTTATATGCTTCATTACCTTTTCCAGTAATAACTATCCAATCCCCTGGCTCCGCTATTTCCCAAGCGTATTTAATAGCCTCTGTTCTATCAGGGTATATCACACACTTTTCATGTGCCCCTAAATTCTCAAGCTCGTTTATCATTTGTTCCGCTGGTACTCCATTAAGGTCATCAAATGTTAGAATGCAACGGTCTGCATATTTTAATGACATTTCAATCATCCTTGCCCTTTTTTGTACATCTCGATTACCCCTAAAGCCAAAAACGTGATAAATCATCCGTGCGTTCTGTGACTTCACGGTGTCTAATATATAGTGAAATGCATTGGCAGTGTGCGCATAATCTACGACAGCGGTTGCACCATTCGCAAGAGGAAATAACTGATAACGACCTGGAATACCTTTGAAATTATTTAAAGTTAACTCAACACGCTTGGGATCTAAGCCGAAATGAACGCTTGTAACAAAGGCTGCAGCTGCATTATTAATATTGTGCTCGCCTTGCATTTGTGTTGTAAGAGAAAAAACA
>NZ_JBAEAP010000031.1:0-4761 GCF_056205495.1 Psychrobacillus sp.
GACCTTAAATAGAGTGAATAGTCATTCATTTTATGGTATTCTTTTCTAAAATAAATCTTTGTTTATAGGGGTGGATGAGATGCTTTTCAAGAAACAATTCGATGTTTCGACTAAAAATGGGGTAATAATGGCGAATGGAAAGGTGTCTTTTCAAGGCGTGAGGTTAAATGTACATTGTTTCGTGGTAGATGGTGTCCTCATTGATACGGGATCACAGTCACTAGAGAATGAGCTCAAGCCTTTTTTGAAGCAGCAAGAGGTGGAGAAGGTCATGATTACTCATCATCATGAGGACCATACTGGCTGTGCTGCTTATATGCAGGAGCTGGGGAAACACATCTATATGAAAGAACATTTCATAGATAACTGTCAAAAGAAAGCAGACTACCCCCTTTACCGCAAGCTATTTTGGGGGAAGAGACAACCCTTTAAAGCTAATCTGTTAGGCGAGACATTTACCTCTAAATCAGCTACCTGGGATGTTATCCCTACACCTGTTCATGCCAAGGATCATGCAGCATTTCTCAATCGACAAACGGGTCAATTGTTTACAGGTGACCTTTATTGCCAAGAACGAACAAAGATTATTCTTCGAGAAGAAAGTATTCCAACCATCATAGAATCCCTTCAACGGGTCCTCACCTATGATTTTGGGGATGTCTACTGCTGTCATGCAGGGTATTTAGAAAAGGGAAGAAGATACTTAGAGAGAAAGTTACATTATTTATTAGAGATGCAGCAAAAGATTTTGCAGCTTCACGCCGAGGGGAAAAGTGAAAAAGAGATTACCAGTATTATTTTTCCAAAGAAATATCCTATTAATCGGTTTTCTATGGGTGAGTGGAGCTCCTTTCATATCATCCGGTCGGTTATTAACGAGCGGTAGTATGAAAAGGACTAATTACATAGTAGAGTCCTTGCCTGACGGGTGGACTAGCTTTACGTGGATTATATAAGAGCCATATTTACTAATGTGATTCTCTATTTGAGCAGCAATAGACCCTGCTAAAATACATTAAATAGAATACTTGCATAAGCCTACTCCCAAAAAGTAGTTTTTACTCGATGAAAACCGCTTAATACCGTATGATTAAGGGAGGAAGGTGAATTTATTTGAAAGCTTATATTTTAAAATTATCATTTGAGCACGTAGATCCGAAGGTGTGGAGACGGGTTATTCTGCCGGCAGATGCGACATTTAATAGACTTCATGAGACCATTCAATACGTGACAAATTTCCGAAGCACGATGGAAGCCTATCATTCCTTTGGAATAGCAACAAACGACAAGTACATTACGAATAATGAAACGATCTTACATGAGTATAAAGGAAAGAAGTACGAGGGTAGAGAGGTTAAACAGCCAACCCGTATTAAGATTGACTCGTATCTTCAGGAAATGGGTCACCTCATTTATAACTACGACTTCGGAGACGATTGGCGTATTCGTATAGAGCTAGAAGAGACAGTTGAGGATTACTATTTTGGTTTTCCTACTATATTAGATGGAGAAGGAACTGCCCCTCCCGAAGATGTCGGAGGTCCCCCAGGGTTTGAAGAGTTTAAAAAAATTATGGATAATCCAAATCATCCTGATTACTTACATATGTTTGGATGGGCAGAGCAACAGGGGTATAAACCATTTGATATAGACAGAACAAATGACTTGTTAAAACATGTGAAATACAAAAAAACAGAATGGGACAAAATCGACCATGATAACTATCTTGTTCTTTCGGATAAGTATCGAGGTGTGAAATCCAGCCCACAAGGTGACATAGAAGATAAGGAAACGGTATTAAAATATGTAGTTGCTTGTACCAACCTTTACGGGGTCATTGATTTCCCTAAATTTCTAGAGATTTATAATGCACAAAACAATAAAGCATTGACGAGAAATGCATTATTGTCATTAATTGAAACTTCTTTGGAATCGCTACAAAATCAACTTGTACGTGTGGATAAAGATGAATTCATACATACAATGATACGTCCCAATGACTATAAAATCATAAAGGATAATGCGAATGGGAAGCCTTATTATATCCCGGCAAAGGAAGAGCTTCTTCGCTATGCGGATGCGAACTATTATGAAGCAACAATCTATCAAGAAAAGCTTGCTTCCATGATGCAAAAGGATTTCTTTGGTGGCAGCTCCTTAATGATTAAAGAAAACATGGATCAACTAATCCGTGAGATGCAAACAGTCGGCAGTAGTATAAATATGGTGGCACAGCAATTTGCGGTGCGTCATCAAATACAGGAACAGGAACTTTTTAATAAGTATGTACAGGCAATTGCCTTCGTATCTGTAACAACTCGCCTTTGGATCAATAGAGGACATACGCCTCACGAGATCACATTGATGGAGCAGCCAGACCTAAAAACAGCCTCAACTAAAGCAGAGACTACAAAAACTGATACAAAGGTTGGCCGAAATGACCCTTGTCCTTGTGGCAGTGGTAAAAAGTATAAAAAATGCTGTGGTAAATAAGTTAGAGAAAGAGATCAGGACAAAAGTTCCCTCAAAATAAGCGTAGGTGTTTTCCGTTACAGCGGACGCTTTCCGGGGGCACGGCTTCAATCTCCTCGTCGCCGCTCTCCTCTCCAAACAACAATAATAGAGAGTTTTTTATTAAAATCGGTTACCACTATAGTAAAGACGTGAAATCAGCAACTTGATTTCACGTCTTTTAATTTATTGACTAGTTATATCCCAGCTCTTTTATATTTCAAAAAATTTCTCAGAATGCATTTTACCTTTATAATAGGTGCGTTCTGCAAAAGTAATGTTTTGGTTTTCGTCCATTAGCAAAACAGTCGAGGAGCGTGTACCGTAGTTTGGCATTTTGATAAACAGAGGAGATAGGCTGCGTTCAAGCTCTATTCCCACACCAGTATCCGGAAGCGCAGAATCCTGTGCTACTTCTTCGTCTTTTAACAGCTTAAATAGAGGCTCTACCTCTATGTTATCTAATAGAAGATATTCAGCTAATCTCTGCTTTCCTTTCTCCGCTTTAGGCCAAGGAGTGTTCAAGGTATGGTTGCTTAAACTATGTGTACCAGGTGAAACTTCATTTATTTTATCCAGGATGTTGTTATAGTGGAACAATTGATGGCTATCCCCAATGACAATATTATAACCGCCATAGCTGTCTCTACTTTTCTTCAATTCCTCGATAAAGTCTAGTGGTTCTTGTTGTCCGATTAAAAAGTCTCGAACAATATCTCCGCGTGAAAGGTGACCAGGCTTAAGCTGTGGATCACGAAAGTTTGTCAATGCAGCAAAGCGACCAGCTTTAGAAACTCCAAGCCATGTACCCATTTGCAGTAAATCACGTCCTGCCAGTATAGTTGGATGGTCTTCCCAAAAATGAGCCGACTCAGTTGGTCGCTCATAAAATTCATCGCGATTGGCAACAACTATGAGGGGATAGTTAGGATGCACTTGAAATTGAAAATTAACAAGACACATAATGATTGCTCCTTTTTATACTAGTTTGTCAGATGATAACAGAAACTCTACTCTTACCTTATTATATCAACTCAAATTTAACGAGTGTCTGCTTTTATTGAGGAAAAGTGGTAGGATAAAATGGAATAAACGATTTAATGGAGATGAGCAATATTGAGTAATACACATATTTTTTCTAAACGAGAAGAGTTGGCAAATGCAATCATACACGGTGTTGGTACGCTCTTAAGTATAGCGGCACTTGTTATTTTAATTGTTTCATCCGTCAAGTATGGGGATGCATGGCATGTGGTGAGCTTCACACTGTTTGGAGCATCCATGGTGCTATTGTTTACGTCGTCGACCCTCGTACATGCTTTTCCGGCAGGGAGAGCTAAAGACTTTTTTGAAATCATGGACCACTCTTCTATTTATTATCTGATAGCAGGCTCCTACACACCACTTCTATTTATAGTAGTAAAAGGGCCGCTTGGTTGGACGTTGTTTGGTATCATGTGGGGGCTAGCGATAGCAGGTACTGTGTTCAAAGCCTATTTTGTTAAGCGTTTTTTACATACCTCCACGATTCTATATGTAGTGATGGGCTGGCTAATAGTATTTGCATGGAAGCCCTTAATCACGAACATGTCTACAGAGGGCCTTGTTTTACTAACACTTGGTGGCTTGCTATATACCGGAGGAGCAGTCTTTTACGTGTGGAGAGGCTTTCCATATCATCACGCAGTATGGCATGTATTTGTTCTTGTAGCTGCTATTTTAGTTTTCTTCGCTATCATGACACTATTGCCTATACCTGCATAACCAAGGAGGAAATCGTATGTATGACCCAACTGTCTTCGAAAATGTAAAGGTAGCATTTGAAAATCATGTATATGATTTAGACAATATAGAACGTAAAATAAATATAATTAACCGAACAGACCGGATGGACTTCTCTATTATAAAAAGAGATTTCTCTATTGAGTTTGTCCTATCCGATAAACCCGCAGTCTCGGCTGAAATTATAATAGAAGCTTCTTTGGAGGAGCTCTCCTCTGAAATTTTGGAGATACCCGGAAAGGATCCAGGATGCACGCTCCAGTTAAAATTTCAAAAAGATATAATGGATGTGTCTGCTGAGTGTAAGAGTATTGAGTTAGCCCTAAAGCAAATATGGGAAGGTGACATAACAATCAAGCAGCATGTGAGCTTTGAATACGGACACTTGGAGCAAAACTATGTAAATACAGTTTTGCTAAGCTTCCAGCAAAAAATCAAGGAGGATAATATAAGTGAAATAGATGACTT
>NZ_JBAEAP010000032.1:0-7431 GCF_056205495.1 Psychrobacillus sp.
ATATCTCTCCACCTTCCATAGATATTTTAAATCTGATCGAAGGGGAAGGCGAGGAAGCGATCCCTAATGATGATTTACTTATTAAAATATCTTTTAGACTACGAGGAGGTAGCTTAATAGATTCTAATATTATGCAGCTTATTCCATTGGATTTTGGTTTAAACCTTGTTAAATCACTATTGGGTGAGGATGAAACTGAACTAGAGGCTGCGGCAACAGTGTATGAAGAAAGAGTAGAAAGCAATCACGTATCCGTTCCAGTGCCAGACTATTATGAAATACCACCAGTTCAACAGCCAGTTGCACCGCAGCATCAACCAAGACAAAGTAATACACCACCTGTAGAGGTGCAACAAGCTCAATTTGCTAGTTTTGAAGCAACAAATCTTACACCTAATGAGTCTAGAAATTTAAATTTACTGCTTGATATTCCTCTTCAAGTAACAGTAGAATTAGGTCGTACTAGAAGAACGGTGAAGGAAATTTTGGAACTTACTAGTGGTTCTATTATAGAGCTGGATAAATTAGCCGGAGAGCCTGTAGATATACTTGTAAATAATCGTCATATTGCCAAAGGGGAAGTAGTTGTAATTGATGAGAACTTTGGTGTTCGAATTACAGATATTCTAAGCCAGGCGGAACGAATTAATAATTTACGTTAAGTAATGGAGGAGACATAATATGTCGAAGAGAATTTTAATAGTGGACGATGCTGCATTTATGCGCATGATGATTAAAGATATTTTATCAAAAAATGGTTTTGAAGTAGTGGGTGAAGCCGCAGATGGTGTACAAGCAGTAGAAAAGTACGCTGAACTAAAACCTGATTTAGTGACGATGGATATTACGATGCCTGAAATGGATGGTATCGAGGCTTTAAAGAAAATTAAAGAAAAAGATCCTAGTGCAACTATTATTATGTGTTCTGCAATGGGACAACAAGCAATGGTTATAGATGCCATCCAAGCAGGGGCAAAGGACTTTATCGTAAAACCTTTCCAAGCTGACCGAGTAATTGAAGCAATCTCTAAAGCGATAGGGTAAGAAATGATGTGGAAGCTTTACCTAAGTATTTGTATTGCATTTCTTTTATCGATCTCTGTCCCTTTAGGCACGGAGGCAGCTGTTGATTCAAATGAGAGTATTAAAGAGAGTTTTGAACGTATAAACAAGGGAACTGCCCCAGACGCAGAGCCCAAGGAAAACAAAGAATTAGATCAGGAAGAAAATACTCCACAAGAAGCAAGTTCAAGTGGAGTATCTATTACAGCCTGGGATTACATTAAAATGATTTTTGCCTTGTTATTTGTCATTGCTTTGTTGTATGGGTTATTACGTTTCATAAATAAACGAAACCGAAGTTTCCAGCATAACCAGCTCATCCATAATCTTGGAGGAGTTGGGGTTGGTCAAGGCAAGTCAATTCAGTTAATGCAAATTGGCAACTCTCTCTATCTAGTAGGAATTGGAGAAAATATAAATTTACTGAAAGAAATTACAGATCCTCAAGAAATAGAAGAGTTAACAAAACTATATGAGGATAAGCTTGGAACTGTTCAAACGCTTCCTTATATTATGGAGTTAATGAATAAACTAACAAAAAACAAGATTCAAAAGACAAAAAATAACGAAAATCCTTCATTTAATGAAACGTTTCAAAAGAAGCTAGAAGATATAAAAAGAGACCGTAGTGAAGTATTAAAGGATTGGAAGACAAAGGAGCGCAAAAACAATGAATGATTTCGTCCAATTCTTCTCGGACAGTGATCCGTCAAATGTCTCCACTTCTATCAAATTAATGCTTTTACTAACGGTTTTATCTTTGGCACCAAGTATTTTAATATTAATGACTTCCTTTGCTAGAATTATGATTATTTTGTCTTTCGTACGTACAGCTTTAGCAACCCAACAAATGCCGCCTAACCAAGTATTAGTTGGTTTAGCCTTATTCTTAACGTTTTTTATCATGGCACCAACACTTCAGGAAGTGAACGAAACTGCCTTGACTCCTCTCTTTGATGAAGAGATTACGTTGGAACAGGCTTATGAAAATGCTAGTGGTCCATTTAAGGATTTCATGAGTGAGCATACAAGGCAAAAGGATTTAGAACTATTTCTAAGATATACCGAAGCAGAGCGACCAGAATCGATTGATGATATTCCATTGACAGTAATGGTACCTGCTTTTGCTTTAAGTGAAATTAAAACAGCCTTTCAAATAGGCTTTATGATCTTTATTCCTTTCTTAGTAATCGACATGATTGTGGCTAGTGTCCTGATGTCGATGGGGATGATGATGTTACCACCGGTAATGATATCCTTACCATTTAAAATTTTATTGTTTGTGTTAGTGGACGGATGGTATTTAGTTATGAAGTCCATCCTACAAAGTTTTTAGGAGCTGATTGTATTGAGTAATGAAATGGTAATATCAATTGCAGAAAGAGCCATTTGGGTCATTCTTCTTGCATCAGGTCCTCTTTTGTTAGTGGCTTTAATAACAGGTCTTGCAGTGTCTATCTTTCAAGCAACAACACAAATTCAAGAGCAGACTCTTGCATTTGTTCCTAAAATTATTGCAGTTTTAGTGGCTATCGTCTTTTTTGGACCATGGATGCTATCGCAAGTGACCTCCTATGCTGCAGATATTTTTGAAAACTTAGTGAGATATATTGGTTAGTTCAATGGAAGAGATCATACCTAGCCTAACTGTATTACTATTAATTATTGCAAGAGTTTCAGCGTTCATGATTACATTGCCACTGTTTTCACATCGTACTATTCCAGCTACGCATAAAATTGCCTTTGCAGTAATTCTTTCGTGGATGATGTATTACACGATGGATGTGAGTCCTTTTGAAATTAACGGAGAATACATACTATTAATCATCAAGGAAGTAATGGTAGGTTTATTTGTAGGGTTACTAGCCTATATCATTCTTTCTGCAATTCAAATTGCCGGCGGATTTATCGACTTCCAAATGGGGTTTGCAATTGCCAATGTAATAGACCCTCAAACTGGAGCCCAAAGTCCGTTGATAGGACAATTTTTAAATATTATTGCACTTTTATTACTGTTAGCTTTAAATGGTCATCATTTACTCTTAGATGGAATTTTTTATAGCTACCAGTTTATCCCTATGGAAACGACTTGGCTCGCTTTTGGACAAGAAAATTATGTGGAATTCATTATGAAAACATTTGCGGGAGTTTTTGCAGTTGCCTTCCAGATGTCTATTCCTATCGTGGCGACTCTATTTCTAGTGGATATCGCATTAGGAATAACAGCTCGTACTGTTCCTCAATTAAATATTTTTGTAGTGGGATTCCCCATAAAAATTGGGGTTACATTTATTGTGTTATTAGTCATGATGGGAGTCTTACTGGCTGTTATGCAAAAAGTATTCGAGATGATGATCATCGCTATGCGAGATTTAATGATAATTTTAGGTGGTGGCTAATATGTTGATGCTCCGATTGGATTTACAGTACTTCGCAGGAGAAAAAACAGAAAAGGCTACTCCTAAAAAAAGACAGGATTCTCGAAAAAAAGGACAAGTGCTAAAAAGTCAGGATGTCACAAGTGCCATTGTGTTACTAGCAGTTTTCGTCTTTATGTTTTTCTTTGCAGGATTTTTACGAAATGAGATTTTTACTTTTTTCAATGTTACTTTTACAAAGTATATGTTAATGGATTCAATTTCCATCCCCATAGCTATTGAAATTTATAAGGATATGCTAATGGAAATGGCGATGATTTTGCTCCCTATCATGTTAGTAGCTGTAGTAGCAGCTGTTGCGGCAAACTTCTTTCAGTTTGGCTTGCTGTTTACGACGGAGCCTTTGAAATTTGATTTGAAGAAAATAGATCCGATAAAGGGACTTAAACGAATCTTCTCGATGAGGGCGGTCATTGAACTATTAAAATCCATTCTGAAGATTGCATTTATAGGATCTGTCACAACGATGATTTTATGGATGAATCTTGAGCAAGTGCTCTCTTTATCCTTCAAAACTGCCTGGGACACCTTATCAACTATAGGCTGGCTAACAGGGATGATGGGTATTGTCGCTTCCCTTGTCTTGTTGTTTATATCGATCTTAGATTTCTTCTATCAGCGCTTTGATTACGAGAAAAACTTGAAGATGTCTAAGCAGGATATAAAGGACGAACATAAGAACTCAGAGGGCGATCCTATTATTAAATCACGTATCCGGCAGAGGCAAAGAGAAATGGCCATGCGTCGAATGATGCAGGAAATTCCTACAGCTGATGTTGTCATTACGAATCCTACTCATTATGCTATTGCACTAAAGTACGATGACCAATCAATGGAAGCGCCAATCGTAGTGGCGAAAGGTGCCGATTACGTTGCTCAAAAGATTAAAATGATTGCTAAGGAAAATGACGTGGTAATGGTTGAAAATCGACCACTGGCTAGAGGGATGTATGACCAAGTTGAAATTGGTCAACGAATTCCCGATGAATTCTTTAAGGCGGTAGCAGAGGTATTAGCTTACGTTTATCGCATTAAACAAAAAATTTAAAGATTGAGGTGGAAGTATATGCAAGTCCGCGATATATCCGTATTAGCAGCAGTTATTTCTATTGTGGCTATGCTCGTGATACCTCTTCCTCATTGGTTATTGAGTTTTTTAATCATTGTTAATATTACTATTGCTCTATTGATTTTAATGACTGCAATGAATATGCAAGAGGCATTACAATTTTCTGTCTTCCCAACATTATTATTATTAGTAACCTTATTTAGACTTGCGCTTAATGTTTCCACTACACGCGCGATTTTGGCTGAAGGGGATGCGGGGAAAGTAGTAGAAACGTTTGGAACATTTGTTACAGGTGGGAATATGTTAGTTGGGTTAGTAGTTTTTGCAATTTTAGTTATAATCCAATTTATCGTAATTACTAAGGGAGCGGAACGTGTATCAGAGGTTGCTGCCCGTTTTACCTTGGATGCCATGCCTGGTAAACAAATGAGTATTGACGCTGACTTAAATGCCGGAATGATTTCGGAAAAGGAAGCAAGGGAGAGACGTGAAAAGGTAAGTGGAGAAGCCGACTTTTATGGAGCAATGGATGGTGCAACCAAATTCGTAAAGGGTGATGCGATCGCTGGTATCATTATCGTAATTATTAACTTACTATTTGGTATTATCATCGGTGTAGTTCAGTTTGGACTACCTTTTGGTGAGGCTGCCGTTTTATTCTCTACAATGACTGTTGGGGATGGACTTGTTTCTCAAATACCTGCTCTTTTAATATCAACTGCAACTGGTATTGTAGTTACACGAGCAGCATCTAAAGGAAACTTGGGTGGAGATATTACTGGTCAGCTATTAAATCAGCCTAAACTGCTCTACGTTGCTGCTGCAACAATAGCCCTTCTAGGAATTGTGACTCCGATAGGACTAATTTTGACTCTCCCTATTTCCATTATTCTTGTTATTGGTGCTTATATGATGGGGAAATCAGAAAAAGAAGATCCAGAGGAGCTAGAGGAATTCCAAGAGGAAGCTGCTACGGACAACATGAAAAGTCCTGAGAATGTTATTAACCTATTAAATGTAGATCCAATAGAATTTGAATTTGGCTATGGTTTAATTCCACTTGTTGATACAGCACAGGGCGGAGATTTACTAGATCGCGTAGTAATGATCCGAAGACAACTTGCACTAGAGCTCGGTATAGTAATTCCTGTCGTACGTATACGAGATAATATTCAGCTACAGCCAAACGAGTACCGCATCAAAATAAAAGGAAATGAAATGGCTCGAGGAGAATTGCTGTTAGATCACTATCTTGCTATGAGTCCTGGAGACGATGATACGATCGAAGGGATTGATACGATTGAACCTTCTTTTGGATTGCCGGCTAAATGGATATCTGAAGCGGTCAAGGAAGAAGCAGAGATTATGGGATATACAGTCGTAGACCCACCTAGCGTTGTTTCTACTCATATGACAGAAATTATCAGAAACCATGCCCATGAGTTACTTGGTAGACAAGAGACGAAACAGCTCATTGATCATATTCGTGAAACATCTCCAATTCTAGTGGACGAATTGACTCCAACTCCGATGACGATAGGAGAGATTCAAAAGGTACTAGGAAACTTACTAAGAGAGCATGTTTCAATCAGAAACTTGCCAATTATTTTCGAAACACTTGCAGATTATTCAAAAATGACATCCGATGTCGATATATTAACTGAATACACTAGACAAGCTTTAGCAAAACAAATAACTTCTCAATATGCTGGGAGCAGTAATACACTCAAAGTTTTAACGGTGTCTGGTAAGGTAGAGAAAATGGTTGCTGATAGTATTCAACAAACTGAGCATGGTAACTACCTTTCAATTGATCCTACTGATTCGCAAGCTATATTGGAATCTATGGCAAGAGAGGTGGAACGAGCTTCTCTGATGGAGCAGTCGCCGATAATATTATGTTCACCAGCAGTAAGAATGTACTTAAGACAAATGACCGAAAGATATTTCCCTCAAATCCCGATTCTTTCGTATAACGAACTAGAATCATCTATTGAGGTACAAAGCGTTGGGGTGGTGAATGTTGAATGAAAATGAAAAAATATATCGCAGCCACTATGCCTGAAGCAATGAAGGCTATTCGAAAAGAATTAGGAGACGAAGCAGTAATCTTGAGTTCTAAGGTTGTATACTCAAAGGGTTTTCTAGGGATGTTTAAAAAGAAATCCATTGAGGTTTTAGCTGGAATGGATAGTATAGAGCTTCCAAATAAAACACCAAATTTACCGACTGTTCAGCTTGATTCAGATTCTAATCAAACTTCAGAGATAAAAAAAGAATTAGAAGATATAAAGAATATGGTTAAATCGATTCAACGTCCACAGTTGGAACAACAATATTCGGAAGAACTTCATACACTTATTCACCACCTTAAGCAACAGGAACTAGCAGAGGAGCTTATCACGCGAGTAAGTGATGAGCTTTTTGTGCATGGTAAAAAAACGATTGATGAACAATTAGAGTTCACAAAAAACTATTTAAATAATCTCCTAAGTGACCTTTCATTTGGGGGAATCTCCTACGAAAGAAAATTTATTAATGTTCTAGGGCCAACAGGTGTTGGTAAAACAACGACGATTGCGAAAATGGCGGCCCGTGCAGTTCTTGAAAAGAAGAAAAAAGTAGGTTTTATCACAACAGATACTTACCGCATTGCCGCAATAGAACAATTAAAAACATATGCGGGTCTTCTACAGGCACCTATCGAAATTGTCTACAGTCAAAAAGACTTCCAACAAGCTGTTCATCAATTTGAGAAGTTGGACCTGGTCTTTATCGATACAGCAGGTAGAAACTATAAAGAAGTTAAATTTGTAGAAGACTTACAAATGTTAATCGATTTTAAAAACAACACAGAAACTT
>NZ_JBAEAP010000033.1:0-3064 GCF_056205495.1 Psychrobacillus sp.
CCAGTGATTTAGAAAGAATCGCAGATAATATTACTTTCATTCATAAAGGAAAGATTCTTTTCAACGAGTCGATAAGAAATATACAGGAGCGTTATGCATTAGTAAAAGGAAGTGCAAATCTAATCAACCAAGACATTGAAAAATGTTTTATCAGTATGGAACGTTCCTCTACCGAATTTCAAGCAATAACAAATAATGCAGAAGAAGTAAAAAGATTATTAGGAGCTCAAGTGGTTATTGAAGAAGCTACCTTGGAGGATATTATGTTTTATACGAAAGGAGCTATAGGGCAATATGTATAATTTGATAAAAAAAGATTTAGTTATTCAAAAAACACAGATACTACTTTTTATTCCGTTTATTATGTTCTTTGCAATATTTGCTGATCATATGAGTCCAGCCTTTGTTTTTCTGATGGCTAGCATGTATATACCACTGAATGGATATATTTACGATGAACAAGTAGAATCTAATATACTTCTTAATTCTTTGCCTTATACTAGAAAAGAGATTGTGGCAGCAAAGTACATCGGCGCTATTGCATATATGATTGTATCAATAGGAGTAGCTAGTATTATTTTTTATATATTTAGTTATGACTTTTTGATAAAGGATATATCTATCGCCATGGGACTATTTTTCCTTTTTACTGCAGTTGTTTTTCCGTTATTTTATATTTTAAAGCCCGGATATATAGGTGCAGTGGTTATGGTTGGATTTATTTTCTTAGCTGTTGTTATCCCGCCAATCTTCCGATTCCTGACTAAACATCTCACTGCGATTACAGATTTTCTAACTAGCATGTCGACAACAACTCTTTACCTTAGTGGCGCAGCTACCTGCATTATAATGTATCTAATTTCATGGATGGTTAGCCAATCTGTATATCAGCGGAAGGTATTCTAAGTTTATCTCAGTAATACTACAATTGAGATTGTGGATTCGAGTTCGATAAAGGAAACATTAAAAAAGGAATGTCTCCAAAAAATGAGTCATTCCTAATACACTCTCTTGTTTAAGGACTGAAGACAAATTGCTTTGAATTTGTCTTCAGTCTCTGGCATTTCTAGGACTGTATTGTCCCATTTATTTCTTACCTTATATGTCTAAAAGAATCATTTACAATTTCTATGCACTTTTCCAATCGTAGAGACCGGTTGTTTTCCTCAACTATGTGAAGGCTAATACCGTACTCATTAAATAAGCTTTTTAATAATTCACTATCCTGTAACCTTTGCTCTTCGCCAACAGGTAGTCGAGTACCGTCCATTTCATAGGAATTATGAGGCTCTAAGTAAATATAAGTATCTATTTGATTTACTCGACTCTTAATCATTTCGCTCAAAACTGTACTTTTTTCACCTATACTTTTCATACGGAAGAATTGTGTATATGTTTCTTCAGTATCGATAAATAGTACTTTATTGGCAAACGGAATAGCTTGTTGGATAGTATAGCTATGTCCAAAAGCGATTTGATGGAAGTCCTCCGGCATGTCGATATCAAAACAACTATTGATGTTATCGTAGAAGGCTCTACCGTATTCTTCTACAAAGTTCGTTTGAAAGTGAGCAGCTAACAGCTTAGCCATCGTTGACTTCCCGGTAGATTCTACTCCGCATAAACAAATTCTTTTAACATATGATTTTCTTACAGCAGGTGGGAGCATTCCCCAACATGCATATACACCCTTATTTCGTATTTCTGTTGCGGAAATACGAAATTGGCTATTAAGACGATCAAAAATAATATGTTCACTGGTCGGAAAGTATTTGTTAAAGTAATCCTCATAGTCGGCTTCACTACTAAACACATAATCTAATTTTCCACCGAGCTTTTGAAGCAATTCCTCATTCGCCTTTTTCACTAATGGGTCTGTCATATATCCATCTGAACGCCGCTCATAATGAGACAAAACACGAACGTTTGGTAATTCCTTTGTTGCTTTAGTCACCCAACGCTCTCTTAGGCGATGTGACACCCATTCAAACTTACTATTTCTGCATAAATTTTGCTCATATTCTTCATCATAGCCAACGACTACGAATAGCACATCCACTAACGAGGCAGCTTTTATAATACAGCTGAGATGACCCATATGAAAAGGTAGAAACTTACCTCCATAATAGCCAAATGTTAAGTTTGGATCATACTCGTTAATTTGAAGGCCGTAATTCATACGATTCCCCTTCAAGGTTATGTTGCTTTTTATGCATTTTCAGCCAGTTTACATATCCATAAATGGAGTTCACTAAAAATGCCGACCACATTACGAGCATTGACCAATCATTACCGCCAGTTTTTGTGAGTGTGATCAACCATAGGACAATCGTTAATCCATTGACAGCGATCCAAAGCACCCACTGCTCTGCATAACGTTTAAGCATAAGTATTTGAGCTAAAACAGATAACACAACTGCTGCAGAATCTAATCGTACCTGTTGGCCTCCAATTGCATTTAACAGGTAGGCGTAAGATATAGACGCTACAATAGTGATACCAATGATGTATGCCCAACCTTTTTTATCTAGACGCTTCACGGATACGTCTTCACCAATAGTTTGAACTTCCGTTAAGTTTTTTCTCCATAAATAGATTCCGATAAACTGTATTGGAAAATAGAACAATCCATTCAGCATAGACTCCCCATATAATCCATACGTATAGGTGATGTAGGCATAAGTAGACGTGTTCACAATACCAAAATAATAATTGCTAATTTTCCCCTTTGCTACTAATACCACACAAAGCATACCTGTTAGTGAGCTTATCAGACCTAATAACGAATCCTTCCAAGCAAAAAACAAATAAATATTAACTAACGTAAATACACCCAACCAAACTTTCTCAAACAAAGTCCAGTCCTTGAACATTCCCATCACTCTCTCCTTTATTAATCATGTTATTCTCCCCATCAATAATTCCATACAATTCTCAGGAGGTTACCTGCAAATAAGTAAAAATTACCCTCCTTTATAAGAAAATGTATTGAACAATAAAACAATAGATTATTCTGAGAATAAATACAATAACCTTTGAAAAATAAATTTTTAAAATAAATCCA
>NZ_JBAEAP010000034.1:0-4706 GCF_056205495.1 Psychrobacillus sp.
CAGTTTCAACTGGTTTATGGGCTCTTTTAAACCTTTTATGGGACACTTTCCACTAGCTTATGGGCGTTTCTCACGTTTATGGGCGCTTTTATTTCATTTATGGGTCAGTTTCAACTGGTTTATGGGCTTTTTCAAACCCTTTATGGGACACTTTCCGCTAGTTTATGGGCGATTCCCACCTTTATGGGCGCTTTTCTTTCATTTATGGGTCAGTTTCAAGTGGGTTATGGGCTCTTTCAAATCATTTAAGGGACACTTTCAACTAGCTTATGGGCGACCATCAAATTTACGCACTCTTACCACCCCACAAAAAAGCAAGCACACCAGGTGCTTGCTTCAAAACTCTCATTTAAAATTATTTCACCGGAACTACTGCTCCGCCCCATTCTTCTAAGATGAAATCTTGAATTTCCTGGGATTTTAGTGCTTCTACTAGTGCTTTGATGCGCTCGTCTTTTTCGTCACCTGCGTTTACCGCTACTAGGTTTACGTATGGAGATTCTGAGTCTTCAATTGCGATTGCATCCTCTAATGGATTTAATCCAGCGTCGATTGCGTAGTTTGAGTTGATTAGTAATGCGTCGCCTTCATTGTTTTCATATAACTGAACCATTAGAGCAGCTTCGTAGTTTGGATCGAATTCTAGGTTTTTAGGGTTGTCTACAATGTCACCGATTTCTGCAGCTGTTTTGTCGACTCCCTCTGCAAGTGTGATTAGACCCTCTGCTTCTAACATTGCTAGCACACGGCCATGGTCAGCAACCGAATTACTCATTAAGATAGTTGCTCCTTCAGGAAGCTCTTCAATAGAATCATATTTTTTAGAGTAAAGACCAATCGGCTCGATATGGATACCACCAGCATTTACGAAATCATAGTCGAAATCCTTCATTTGTGATTCTAGATAAGGAGCATGTTGAAAGTAATTGGCATCTAGGTCACCAGAATCAAGGTCTTTATTTGGTAGTATATAATCTTGGTACGTCTCAATTTGTAGCTCAATGCCTTGTTCTTCTAATATAGGTACTACCTGCTCTAAAATCTCTGCGTGCGGTACGTTAGAGGCACCAACAACTAATTTGTCGCTATCCTCATCGCCACAAGCAGCAAGCGTTAATGCACTAACAGATAATAAAACCCCAGCCAATAATTTTTTCATTTTCAATCTCTCCCTATCTTTTATCAATTTTTGTAGTAATAATATCGCCAATCCATTGTAGAATAAAGACGATGATTAATATTAAAATAGTGGCAATAAATGTTACATCCTCGCGACTACGTTGGAATCCATCTTGAAATGCTAGATTTCCAAGTCCTCCAGCTCCAATAATTCCAGCCATCGCTGTATAACCAACTAGTGAAATACAGGTTACGGTAATACCAGATACTAAGGCTGGCATCGATTCTGGCAATAAAACCTTCCAAATGATTGTAGAGGTTTTAGCACCCATCGATTTAGCTGCCTCTAAAACACCCTTGTCGATTTCTCGTAATCCGATTAAAACCATACGGGCATAAAATGGAGCAGCTCCAATTACTAATGCAGGGATGGCCGCATTCGGACCACGCATCGATCCCGTCAACAACGTTGTAAATGGTATCAACAAAATGATTAAAATAATAAAAGGAATAGAACGGAAAATATTAACTACTCCACTGGTCAACCAGTTTGCTATTTTATTTGCCCATGCCTGGTGTGGACTTGTCAAAAACAATAAAAGTCCTAAAATTAGACCAAAGATTGCTGTTAGGACTGTAGAAATTGCGGTCATATAAAGGGTTTCTATAGTGGCTTCCCACATTTTAGGCCAATCAACATTTGGAAATAACGATTCAATCATTGTTGATCACCTCAGTTTTAACTTTTTGCGAGTGGATAAATTGTATGGCATCTTCCACCGCTTGTTCATTTCCATCGATTTGCAGGATTAGTGTCCCGAACGCTCCACTTTTCGTGTGAGAGATATTCCCTTGGACAATGTTTACCTCTAAATCGAACTGTTTGATTAATCTCGAAAGAATTGGTTGCTCTGTAGTATCTCCAACGAAAACGAGCTTAACTAGCTTGCCGTTTGGATAAAGCTTAACTAGGTTTTGAATGGTTTGAATCGGCTCTTTGGAATCAGAAATTTGAGAAACGAAACGCTTTGTAATAGGCTGTTGTGGCTTTTGGAATACCTCAAGCACATCTCCCTCTTCTACAACTTGCCCATTTTCCATAACTGCTACTCGGTTACAGATCTTTTGAATAACTTGCATCTCATGGGTGATTAACACAATGGTTAGTCCGAGTTTTTCATTAATGCTTACGAGCAAGTCTAAAATGGAGTCGGTTGTTTCAGGGTCAAGAGCAGATGTTGCCTCATCACAAAGCAATACCTCTGGACCATTAGCCAACGCTCTGGCAATTCCTACGCGTTGCTTTTGTCCTCCAGATAATTGTGATGGGTAAGAGTCTCCTCTTCCCTCCAATCCAACAAGGCTTAAAAGCTCTTCTACTCTAGCTTTTCTTTTTTCCTTTGGAACTCCTGCAATTTCTAATGGGAATGCTATATTTTCAGCGACTGTTCGCGACCAAAGTAAATTGAAATGCTGGAAGATCATGCTTACTTTTTGACGAAAGCTTCGAAGCTTGTCCTCATTAATAGATGTAATTTCCTGGCCGTTCACTGTAATATGACCGTCAGATGGCTTTTCTAGCCCATTCAACAATCGTATTAGCGTACTCTTGCCCGCTCCACTGTAACCAATAATCCCGAAAATTTCTCCACGCTGTATGTCCAGATTTACACTATCAACTGCAACGATTTCTCCTTGCTTGGTAATAAATCTTTTCGAAACTTCTTTTAAACTAATCAAGTAAATCTGACCACCTTTCCTAATAAAAAACCCCTTCTGCAAAAGAGCAGAAGGGGTGTATGTTATCTATTTAAAATAACGTTCATCCATTCTCTCATTTCCCAAAGCTATAGCTTTGCGTGACTTGGCACCATTTCACTTTCATGACGGTTGCCGGGCTTCAAAGGGCACTTCCCTCCACCTCTCTTAATAAGAGCGACACTATTAAATTGTGTTTTCAACATAACGAATATTATCATAGGTTTCCATCTTCGTCAATAGCCTTTATTGTTTCCAATAAGTAAGGAACTGATTGAAAAGCATAGATTTTCTTTTCCACTTTCCCATGTTTTGTAATAAGAAGACAAGGGACGCTTTCAATTTCCTGTTCTATCGCCAAATCACCTAGAAAATTAATATTTGCCTGACCAATTGGATAGGTAACCATTTCTTTAATAACATTCATCATTTTACTTGCTACCTGACACGTTCCACACATAGGCGTATAGATATAAAACAAGGTAAGTGTTGAATTGTTTTTAGCGCTATCCCATTGTTCTCTAGTCCATTCATTCATACACATCATCCTAAGGTAAAAATTCTTTTTTCACCTTAATATTAACACGTTTTAATATAGATGCCAAAACCTTCGCCGGTGTGTTTGCTACTTCGCCATACGTCGGGTTCGTATACAAATGAATTGCCTCTGGATACTCCTTCCTAACGACCGATCGAATTTGTTCCCCGGATTTGTCTGCATCTAGAAAAGCATAAATCGGCAAGCCATCATAAGGGCTTAATAGCTCCTCCAATTTTACATCGGATATCGTTCCATTAGTACATATAATTTCTGGAGATTCATCGAGAAGGCTTAATAATTGCAGCTTATCAGACCTACCCTCAACGATAATTATTTTATCACTAAATACATGTGCCATTTAGCTTCTCTCCCAACTTATCCTTTCCTTTATTATATGAAAAAAACGCCGATTATTAACCGGCGTTTTCATTATTACTCTGCTATTAATTCTTCGTACTTTTCAGGAGATAATAAGCTGTCCACTTCTGATACGTCAGAAGGCTCAACCACGATCATCCATGCATTTTCATAAGGTGATTCATTAACAAATTCGGGGCTATCTTCTAGCTCAGTATTTACTTCTACTACTTTACCACTGATAGGTGCATATAATTCTGAAACAGTTTTTACGGATTCAACGCTACCAAAAGCGTCTCCTGCCTTGATCTCATCGCCAACTTGTGGAAGTTCAACGAATACGATATCTCCAAGTTCAGATTGTGCAAAATGAGTAATTCCAATACGGACATTTCCGTCCTCATTTTTTACCCATTCATGTTCAGCTGAGTACTTAAAATCTTTAGGTACGCTCATAAATAAACCCCTCTCAAATAATTAATCCATTCTATTTAATATTCACATATTTTGATAGTAAATACAAGGTGCTTTAAGAGGTTTTCCACATGTCTTCAAACTGCTCTTCTTTAAAACCAAGCGTTAGCTTATGTCCATTATATACAAGAGGTCGTTTAATCAATTTTCCATCCGAAGCAAGTAGCTCCAACTGCTCATCCTCCGACATAGTAGGAAGCTTGTCCTTCAATTGTAATTCACGATATTTTACGCCACTAGTATTGAAGAATTTTTTCAGCTCATAATCGCCTTGTGCCACCATTTCCTTTAATAGTTCCTTTGAAGGCGGTGCGTCAACGATATGATGATTCTCAAATGGAATATCGTTATCTTTCAGCCATTTGCTTGCTTTGTTGCATGTACTACATTTTGGATATCCATAAAATTGGATTGTCATTTATATCTCACCTTTTTCTTTTTATCATAATAATATTTT
>NZ_JBAEAP010000035.1:0-4014 GCF_056205495.1 Psychrobacillus sp.
TTTTCTTCTCAAACGCTTCATAGTCTTGAATAATATCGTCTAAAAACATATCTACTTCTTCTTGATTATAGCCTCTAAGACCCGTTTTAAATTCTTTTTCTAATATATCAGAAGCTTTAAGTTTAAATTCCATGTAGCATCTTCCTTCCGTCTACAATTAGCTACTCGTATTATAGCATAATGGTGTCGAATAATGGAGTAATTTCGCGTGATTATGTGCGTTTTTTGTTAGGTTGTGCGCTTTCCCGGGAAATATCTATTTTTCTTTTTATCCTTATTTCCCGCTTAAGAAGCTCACCTTTAAAACCTTTAGGAGAATCCATCCTAGTCTTACTCCAATAATCTAAGCATTCCTGCGTTTTTTCTAATGCTTTTTGATAATCTTTCTTCTGATGTTCATACAGCTTTGCAAGTTCCACTAAAGCCTTGAGACGATATTTCCCGTCGATTTCCTTCAAAGCTACTTCAAATGCTTTTACACTTTCTTCTATTAGATTTTGTCTTTTCAAATGTAACCCAATATAAAAGTATGCGACGCTTGTTTCACTTTCTGAAAATTGGTCTACGACGAATTCAAACCATTTATTGCTCGCATCTTTTGATTTTAGGTCTTTAAACCATTTACCGATATTCGTGTAAGTGTTAGCAGTTTCCAGTGATTCTTCTTTTTTTAAGAGATCTATCGATAAAGTATAGAGAGTTGCAAGTGATAAGATATCCCATTCATTATGCTTTAAAATTCTCATAAGATTAGTAGGATCACCTTGTTTTACTGCATCAAAATAAATAATGGGTGCCAAGTGTCCAGGAAGATCATTTTTTCTTATAAAGCCCAGTTTGCTCTCTTCTAGTTGCTTTAGTTTAAATCTCTCTAAATCACCTTTCCATATTCTTTTGGAGGAATGCATTAAATCAATTTGCTCATGATCTTTTAATGGTGGAAGATTATTGCGATTCATCGTCCAGCGAGTATTTAACTGTGGAATATCGAAACTCTTACCATTATAAGTAATAATAGTTTGTGTATCTTTCCAAAATTCAGTAGCTAACAGAAACGCTGCTTCCTGCCCA
The DNA here is from genome assembly GCF_056205495.1 of Psychrobacillus sp. NCBI lineage: Bacteria > Bacillati > Bacillota > Bacilli > Caryophanales > Bacillaceae > Psychrobacillus > Psychrobacillus sp. The sequence goes on from NZ_JBAEAP010000035.1 coordinate 1,072, forward strand.
GGCTCTACTAACACATATTGAGATAGCAAGTATCCCCCGGGCGCTTTTTTTAATATACCATTTAAAAAAATGAGCACACCTGTCCCTTTTAAACCAGTTGTTTCTGTATCATAGAAGCAAAAAGGATTACCTGGTGAAACCGTAAGTGGATGATTTGGATATCTCTCTTGCATAAAGGAGATTGCCTCCTCCAGCTTATCCAAACCAATAGTTCCATGTATATGCTTCTTACGATAAAATGTTTCTTTTAAAAAGAAAAAACCCTTCTCGTTTTTTATAAGCTTTAAGCCAGCTTGTTTCCATTGTTCTGTATAAAAAGGAAGTGCAAGTTCTGGCACTTCCTTTTTGGGCTGTTTCTCGGGAACATTCTTCTTCAGAAGTCCCTTCATCTCTAATAGTTTTTTCTCATATGACATAACGATCCACCTGTAGCATATGCAGTAATTTTATAACTTCTTTCTTTAAGTTATTTTCAGCATCTTGCGCTCCAATACAAGCTGGACACCCACTTGTACATGGGCAGCTCGCGACTTGCTCTGTAACTTTTGGAACTAAGTCATTCCATAGGTCAAACATTCTCTCGGATAAACCAATACCGCCAGGATAGCTATCGTACATAAAGAAAGTAGGCTTCTCCACGTTTACTGATTTTACCTGTGGGACTACATGAATGTCCTTAGAATCACAATGAATAAATAATGGTATAAATGAATGCAAAGCATATGCTACACCCGTCATCGCATCTGAAAGCAAGGTTTCCGACCAGTCATTTGGCTTATCAAAGCTAAACCAAGTGGATGTAGTGTGAAGCTCTAAAGGAGGTAAATGTATTTTACCTGATCCGATATTATCGTGCGTATCAAACTTAATCTTTTTGAAGATGGTCGGCTGAGCAAGAACAATAATGTCTCCAAAACGTAGTGTTCCAATATCAGCTTCTTTTTCCTTATCCTCACTTAGCACCTTTAGCTCGATTGCAATATTAGCATCTGTAAAATAATCCACGTCCACTTCTTTAACAAATGCCTTTTTCTCTTCCCAATCTAATTTCTCTACTTGAAACTGTGTTCCTTGATGAAGGTATATAGCTTCCTCGTGAAGCAGGGTCATCGCACTATAAAGATCCATCTCTCCTATGACTCGAGTTTTAGTAGGTATTGACTGATCAATTATAATGACATTGTCTTGGGAGGCAGAACGAAGACTAACATTACTAGCTGGAAAGCTTTCGGACATCCAATGCCATTTATCTGCTGTTTTTAATAGAACCCCTTCACTTTCTAAGAACTCTAGCAACTCTTGAATTGAAAATTCACCATAATTGTCGCTCGTTGTAAAAGGAAGCTCAAAAGCGGCACATTTAAGATGATCCATTAAAATAATCATGTTATCAGGATGAATTCGAACCTCTTCCGGTGATTGTCCTAGAAAATAGTTCGGATGCTTAACTACGTATTGATCTAGGGCAGTAGATTGCGCCACATAAATTATGAGCGCTTCATCCTGCCTACGCCCAGCTCGTCCTGCCTGCTGCCATGCGCTAGCTATATTACCAGGATATCCAGTCATAATGCACGCTTGAAGCTGACCAATATCTACACCTAGTTCTAATGCATTCGTACTTACTACAGTACGAATTACTCCATCCCGAAGTCCTTTTTCAATAACTCGTCGCTCAGAAGGTAAATAACCGCCTCGATAACCACGAATAGATTGGTCATTTATTTTTTTACTTACTAGAGCCTGCAAATAAGTCACAAGCATTTCTACTCTTACTCTGCTTTTTGCAAAAACAATCGTTTGAATTCCATTTACATATAACTCTTGTGCAAGGTCTCTCACTTCTAATACAGCACTTCGTCTCACATTAAAAACGGGATGTACAATCGGAGGATTATAGAAAACAAAATGTTTTTTTCCAGCAGGTGCACCGTTCTCATTTATAAGTAAATGTGATTCGTTTGTTAGGTTCTCAGCAAGCTCCTTAGGATTTTTAATTGTGGCAGATGTACAAATAAACTGAGGACTACTACCATAAAATTCACAGATTCTTTTTAATCTACGAATGACATGTGCCACATGGCTTCCAAATACACCTTTATATGTATGAATTTCATCTATAATAATATATTTAAGGTTTTCAAATAGTGAAACCCATTTTGTATGGTGCGGCAAAATACCTGAGTGCAGCATATCTGGATTGGTCAGCACTATATGTCCTGATTTCCTAATCTTTTGGCGTATTCCCGGCTCGGTATCACCATCATAGGTATAACTTAAAATCTCTTCCCCGCTTTCCCGAATCAATTCATTTAAATCACTTTTCTGATCCTGTGCTAACGCTTTAGTCGGAAATAAGTAAATTGCTCGAGAGGTGGGATCTTCCATAATAGATTGCAATACGGGAAGATGATAACAAAGAGATTTTCCAGAGGCGGTGGGGGTAATTGCAGTAAACGATTTCCCTGAGGAAGCAGCATCGAAGGCTTGTCTTTGATGAATATAGAGTTGTTCCACCCCTCGCTTTTTTAAAGCATTTGTTATGGATGAATGCATTTGATCTGGAAAAGGAGCATATATAGCTTCTTTTTCCTCCACAGTATGGATATGCTCTATTTGTGGAAATCGATTATTATCAATTCTCCAATCATCTAATAGCTCAGCTATACTTTTGTTTTTTAGCATGTTACTCCCCGACCTCCTGTAACGCTTGAAGAATGGTTTCTAAAGTATATTTGGAAGAATGTACAGACTTTAAAAAACGTTTTTTACTAGTAGCTTTATAAAAGGACTGTACGACAAATTGTCTCATTGATTCAAGTAACGAATCAATTTGACTCGGATGTACATATTTTGGTCGCTTCAATTGGATCCAAGGACGTACTAGCTGTTCCCATTCATTCAATAATTCATCTATATCATACGCATATGGCTTTACTTCTT
>NZ_JBAEAP010000036.1:0-3154 GCF_056205495.1 Psychrobacillus sp.
GATTTGTAGGATCCTGATTTTGAAGCTGTGTCATCAATATTTTTAAAAATTCATCTTTTCCAAGCGTACTATTACCCATAGTTTTAGTCGTTTTTTTAGATGACAGGTACATATTGCTTGTAATTGGTGTTAAGTCAGCCATTTTTATACCTCTATTTCACTTAGGAATTCTTGGAACGTGGTTTGTGTATCTGAAACATCCGAATCTTCTTCTTGTTGATCATGCTGTCTATGCTGTTTAAAAGTAGAGTCTTGGAAGCCCTGGTTTTTCTCCTGTTTTGCTGCATCCTGCAAAGCCTGGGTAATTTCCAGCTTCTCTATTTGTATATTTTGGTTTGCCAGTCCTTGTCTTAATTGACCAGAATGCGTGTCAAGCAATTCTTTCCCTAAGGCAGTTGATGCAAGCATTTTTGCAGTTAAGATTCCATCCTTTTGTATCAACTCAATGCGGATCGTTCCAAGCTGTTCAGGATATAGCTTAATTACTAATCTATTGGCTCCTGCTGCTTGTCCAAATTGTACCCGATTCATCACCTTTTGAAGTTCTTTTAGAAACTCCTCTGACTGAGCAGACTTTTGTGTAGGGAGAGTCATGGACACTGTCTCTACTTTTGTTTGTACAGTGGTTGTCTGACCTTGATTTACAGAAGTGGTTTCTTTACTTTCTCTTACTACTTCTGTACTCCTTCCTTTAGTTACTGATTGATGCATTACCACTTGTTGTATAAATGCTTTAGTTACGGGAGTAGAGTTTCTACCTTGTATCAATGATAAATTTGTTAAGTTTTCCTTTAAAGTTTCCAATGTTTGTTTTAGATCAAAAAGTGTCGTTTCTTGTTTGAAGGTCAAATCACTTTTGTTTCCTATAAGTTGGACTACCTTTAAAAGCTCTACTGCTTGTTTTGCTTCCACTGGACTTGTAACATTATTCGATGCTTGCCCATTTAAAGTTAAAAGGATAGAGTCAACAAGCTTTTGAGGGTGTTCCGTTACATTCGCAAGAATTTCCCATACATCCTGTTTCTGATCTGGATTCTCCAAATCTTCAAGTTTGCTTAGCAGTTTATTTAACAATTGATGTAAGTCATTTGAATCTACTAGTAGTTCATCCGTTTGAAGTAATTTCTGTGCATCCTCTATGGATTCGACATCTAATAGAGAAAGTAAATCTTGTATAAGACTTTGCTCTGTTTTCACAGGACTTTCCACATTTACAGATGGTACAGACTGACTGGAAAGAATTTGTCCAAATACATTTCCAAAGGCTTGACTGTTACCTGTTGGCAACTCTGTTTTAGGTTGCACAGCAGCAGGAGGTCTCATATTAATTATCGCTATGCTCATTTTTCTTTCACCTCCTCTCACATGCAAAATACGATTTACTGCTTGGTCATTAGCTCAGTATATTTAGCAGCATCCTGAGGCGACATTTTTTCATAAATTTTTGCAACAGTATCTGGTTTTAAACTCGCCAAAATTCTCATTGCCTCTGCATCACTCATATTCGAGATAACAGGAGCTGCTGATTTTGCAGACATTTTTTCGAAGGTAGAAACTACCTCAGCATAATCTCTCTTTGATTGCTCATTTTGTCTCTTCAGTTCTTCATTTTCCTGCAAAAGGTTTTCCTGTTCTAACAACAGGGATTCTTGGGATTTCTCAGAGTTTTCTATTTCGTCGTGAAGTTGATTAATTTGTACTTCTTTTTGCTGAATCTCTGCTTGCAGTGAAACAACTCGCTCTTCTAAGCGGATTGATTTTGTATTGTCATCCAATGGCTTATCCTCACCAAATGATGTAAGTTCTTTAGCTTTTTCAAATACATTAATATTTGTTATTTGGGCAAAAGTTAAAAGGAGAGCCAAAGCAAAGAGAAGCGGTATAATAAACAAATATAATATTTTCTTGCCTAAGCCGATTTTTCTTGGCCCGTTGTCCATCGTATGAAGGCTTTTCTTTTGATTATTCTTTTTTGCCATGCTTTACTCACCTAATCTCTTTGTTTTGAAACTTTAAGGAAGAAATCTCATCTAAAACAATCGCTTCTAAGCGATACTGTTCTTGTTGAAAACTTTCAAAATCCTTTTCTTTCATTTTTTCGAACTTCCGAACCTCTAAGCTTTTTTCCAACAGTTTTTCCTCATACCAGTTCATCTTGGACCTAGCCTGTATAACCTCTTTTTGTACAACTTCAATTCTTTTTTGGAGGCTCTCTAGAAAATTAGAATAATGATGTATTCCATCAATACTTAATCCATTGGACAGCAAATCGTTTTGAGTGTCTAGAGTAGACTCTCTTTTTTTCAAAAGATTGTATAGTTCAGTAGCAACCTGTTCAAAGGCATTAACTGACTCTTTGTACGCTATTTCTGTTTCTGACTTCTCCTGTTCACGAACCGTAAGCACCTTAGCAAATTTATATTGATAAGCAACCATCTTAAGCTCCTCCGCCTGATAACATCACTAATTCATGAACACTATTGTCCAAAGAAACTTTATCCAAATATCCTTGCTTTAAAAAAGCAGTAATTAAAGGTTCATATTGAATGGCCTCATCAATCTCTTTGGAAGTTCCTCTTTTGTATGCCCCTATATTGATCAAATCCTCTGATTTATTGTAAGTAAAGTAAAGCTCACGAAGCCTTTCAGCAGCCTTTACATGCTGTTCATCTGAAATATGATTCATTAGACGACTTATACTTTTTAACACATTGATAGCAGGAAACTGCCCCTTGTTGGCTAGCGCCCTATCAAGCACTATATGTCCGTCAAGTATCCCACGGACTGTATCAGCAATAGGCTCATTCATATCGTCTCCATCTACGAGTACCGTATAGAACGCTGTAATGCTTCCATTTTCATTTGTACCCGTTCGTTCTAACAGCTTAGGTAAAATAGAAAATACGGAGGGAGTATACCCTCTTGTAGCTGGTGGTTCACCAACTGCTAATCCTATTTCCCGTTGAGCCATCGCTACACGGGTAACCGAATCCATCATTAGCATGACATTTAAGCCTTTGTCTCGAAAATACTCCGCAATAGCAGTAGCAGTAAATGCTCCCTTAATACGCATAAGAGCTGGCTGATCAGAAGTAGCAGCTACCACGATTGACCTTTCCAATCCTTCTTTGCCAAGATCACGTTCAATAAACTC
>NZ_JBAEAP010000037.1:0-27089 GCF_056205495.1 Psychrobacillus sp.
CACCTGTTAATCTTCTAATTTCCATTTCTATACCTCCTGAAAAAAATAGCGTGCATTACAAAGTTCATGTGCGTACAATATTAAATCTCGACAAGCCTCTGCACGTGAGTTTTCTGTTTCAAATAACGATGGAGACTGCTCTAATGCACGAATTCTCATTCCTTCTTTTAATAAAGGATGCCAAACATCTGGCAACATACTTAATCCTTTTCTCAGTGCTTCTTTTTTTGAAATGATCTGCTGATATTCGAGTGAATAAAGAATTCTGCAAATAGTAGTTGTAACAGCCTCCACCACTTCATCAGGCACTGAATCTGGTATTTCTTTCGTCTTTTCATACCAATAATGATTTATATTGTATTTTAACGTCCCTAAGACGTCCTCCCATTCAGTAGAAATCTTTAACTCTTGAATATCTGTCCCCTGCAATACAATTCCATGGTTTTTTAAAACCCACCAAGTTACATGATTAATATCCCAATGTCCAACCTTAACAACGCCATCTGCACAAAAAGGATAAGGATTGATATCTTCATTTATTTTACTGAGGTCTGCTGTTTGAATATACATACCGTCCATCCGAGAACCTAATTCCTCTTTAGACAATTGAAAATGAAGATCCTTTATTATTTCTATCTCTTTCTCATTTACCTGTCGATTTAATAAAACGATAAAGTCTATATCACTCTTCTTCTCATCAAAAGCGTCTAAAGCAACGGAGCCATACAGATAGACTCCTTCTATTAAATTCATAGGCAAATGTGTATTTAATTGCTGTAGATATAGTTGCATTAAATTATGTAGAGAATACGGTAATAAATACTTCAACCTTTCACCTCCTCTAAATATGTTCAAAATATGTTCCAGTTCCCGAAATTTCGACAAAACATGACAAGTAACACTATTGATATGTATTCATCTGCGTTACATTATCGCTAACAAATTATTTTTATTAAGGAGATTATCAACTGTGAATAAAAAAGTTGCTTGGATCACTGATACTGCCGCTTTATTGGAACAATCATTTATTGAAAAACATAATATACATGTCTTACCGTTAAATATTGTTTTTGAAGAGGGTGCATTCAAAGAAACGATTGATATGACACATGATGAATTCTATGACAAATTAAGAACGGCTAAAGTTCATCCAAAGACCTCTCAGCCTCCAATTGGTGAAATGGTACAACTATATGAAGACCTAAAAGCAGAAGGATATGATTGTGCAGTTGCCGTCCATACATCAAGCGGTTTGTCTGGCACCTACCACAGCTCACAAACCGCTTCTAAAATGGCCAATTTCAAAGTATATTCCATTGACTCCAAAATAGGCTCTTATCCAATGGTCAAAATGCTAGAGGTTGGGAAAAGCTTGTTAGAAGAAGGCCGGGGCGTAGAGGAAGTTGTAGCTCATATAGAAAATATGACAAATAACTCTGAGTTATCCTTTATTCCATCTAGCTTGACTCAGCTTCATAAAAGTGGTCGTGTTTCCGGCACAGCAGCCTTTCTTAGCAATCTATTAAATATAAAAGTGGTGATTTCCTTTGATAATGGAAAAACCGTCCCGACAGAAAAAGTACGTGCTACTAAAAGAGCTAAAAACTATGTAATGGGACGCCTTCGAAAAGATATGAAAATAGCAGAAGTTCCAGAAGTTGCAGTAATCAACTGCAACAACAAAAAGGATGCTCAAACGTGGAGAGAAGAAATCCTGCAGGAATTCCCTAACCTTAAGGTTATTGTCATCCCATTAAGTGCCTGTGTAGGAGTTCATGCTGGAGAAGGGACCATTGGACTTAGCTGGGTTCGGTATTAATATAATTTATAAAGGGGTTTGCTATTTAGCAAACTCCTTTTTTAACAAAGAGCAAATGGAAACATCGCAAAACTGCCCTTTTTCAAATGACGATTTCCTTAATGTTCCATCATATATAAATCCTGCCTTCTCCAAAGTTCTTTTCGATGAACTATTTTCTGAATCATAGAGTGCTTCCATTCTATTTAGCTCCATTTTTTCAAAGCCATAAGTAAGTATAGGCTGCATAAAAGTTAATCCCTAATAAAACTATTCCACCAAACAAGATAAACCATTTAACCATAGCGACACTCCTTATCGAGAGTTTATTCGAGATGATGGCCATAAAATCCTTTTTTAATGGTGCTAAAGGATGTCTACTACAATTCGATGGCTCGGTTGACCGCATGGCACTCCATACCCTCACAACTTCCAGCCAAGTTTACGACAATCATCCAATAATTTACTACAATTCCTCGCCGGCTCTATCCCCTTGACCGGATTTACGACAATCGTCTCTCCGATTACTACAATGCCGGGATACTTTACGACAATCTTTCGATAATTTACTACAATCCCTCGCCAGCTCTTTCCCCCTGACCTGATTTACGACAATCCGTCGTCATCCTATCCACTTACCACCACAACTTTACTTTCCCAGATGATGTCCAATAAATGCTTCTATTCCCATATCACCAAGGCTTCCTACTCGATGCTTCCTAACGGAAACAACTTGATTCTCCATTTCCTGGTCACCGATGATCAGCATATACGGATGTTTTTGCATGGCTGCCTCTCGTATCTTCAATCCAATTTTTTCTACGCGGTCATCTACTTCTACCCGGTAGCCTTCTTGTTGTAGCCGCGACTTTACTTCCTCCGCATAAGCTAGATGAGCATCTGCGATAGGCAATACCCTCACTTGAACTGGGGCTAGCCATAGTGGAAAATTACCTTGAAAGTGTTCTAATAGAATCGCGATAAACCGTTCTATGGAGCCGTAGATCGCTCGATGAATCATGATAGGACGACGAAGCTGATTGTTTTCATCGACGTACTGACAATTAAATTTCTCCGGCATTTGAAAATCAAGCTGAACAGTTCCACACTGCCAGCTACGTCCAAGTGAATCAAGTATATGGAAGTCAATTTTAGGACCGTAAAAAGCTCCATCTCCCTCGTTTACTTGATATTCAACCTGTTTACTTTTCAATACGGATTCTAGTGCTCCTTCTGCTTGGTCCCATGCTTCCACAGAACCCATAAAATCCTCTGGACGAGTTGATAGCTCCACCTTATAGCTAAATCCAAATTTACGATAGAATTCATCCACTAGATCTAACACCTTCGCAAGCTCATCTTCAATTTGCTCCTCTAGAACAAACAAGTGAGCATCGTCTTGAGTAAATGCTCTAACACGTAATAGACCATTCAAAGATCCCGAAAGCTCATGCCGGTGTACTAATCCTAGCTCTGCATACCGTATTGGAAGTTCTCGGTAGCCTCTTCTTTTACTATTAAAGATTAAAACTGCTCCTGGACAGTTCATTGGCTTTATCGCATACTTTTGTTCATCCACATCTGCAAAATACATGTTTTCATGGTAATGATCCCAGTGTCCCGATTTCTCCCACAGCTCCTGCTTCATCATGATAGGAGTTTTTATCTCCTGGTAGCCAGCTCGCTGATGCTTCTCTCTCCATAGATTTTCTAGTTCATTTCGTAAGACCATTCCTTTGGGTAGATAAAATGGCATTCCAGGAGCTTCCTCCATGGACATAAATAATCCTAATTGCTGACCTAATTTTTGATGACTTAATCTTTCCTCGGCTTTTACTGACATTATAATTCCTCCTAGTTTTGTTTAAATATAAAAAGACCACACCCATCCCGGTAAAGGGACGAGTGTGGTCGTGGTTCCACCCTAATTTTGCCGTCATTAAAAAATACGGCTCTCATAAAATATAACGGTTTCCCGGTTATGGATACTAGTTGTTCCCCATAATAGCTCCAAGGTGGTAAACTATTCGCCTTTCTAACAGGGCTTTCAGCCGATGACCCTGCTCTCTAATTAGAAGTTGTTGAATAATCCATGTCCTTTTCATAGCTTAAATATAAAGTTGTACATACAAAAAACCACACCCATCCCGGTAAAGGGACGAGTGTGGTCGTGGTTCCACCCTAATTTTGCCGTCGAATAAAAAATACGGCTCTCTAAAAAGATAACGGTTTCCCGATTATGGATACTAGTTGTTCCCCATAATAGCTCCAAGGCGGTAAATCATTCAATTTTCTTACAGGGCTTTCAGCCAATGACCCTGCTCTCTAATAAGAAATTTATTGAAATGACTCATGTCCTTTTCTTTGCCTAAATAACATAAATTAATTTTTAATAGTATATTCAATAAGTTTGGAATAGTCAACTAAATTTTGTTTTAGATGAAAGAACGTCCCATCACAACCGTGTGATAGTATTTCCCATCCTTTAAAATTTTATCGTTTTTTAATATACCCTCTACCTCGAAACCATACTTTTTATATAAGGCAATCGCCTTTTCGTTTGTATGTAATACATTTAATGAGATCTTTTTGATACTACTGGCATCTGCCCAAGCGATCGACTCCTTCAAGAAGTTCGGACCGATACTCAGCCCCCAATATTCTTTTAAGACACACACACCAAATTCTACTTTATGTGCAAACCGCTTTAAGCCGTTCCCTGCACATCTAGAAAAGCCAACGATCCTCCCCTCAATCTCTGCGACTAAAAAGAGATTGCTCACGGAAAGGGTGTCATCCTCAATTAGCTTCTCAAAGCCTGTGACATCAATGAATGCTTCCCCTTGTTCTCTATCTAGATTCTCCGTTTCCCCGTCGATTTGAACCCTGACCTCGGACAACTGTTTTGCATCGAGCTGACTGGCCGATCTTATTTTATACGAGATATCTCTAACCTTAAATTCCTTTGTCTCTATTTCCATCTCTCAATTTCCCACTTTTCTTTATTTTCTCTTATCGAAGTTTCTTTTAGCAAGCTGCTGTAAAGGATCCCATACACCGTTAAATGGTGGAGCGTACGATAGGTCCAGGTCTAATAAATCTGGCAGCTTCATGCTGTGGTAGAGGGCAGTTGCTAATACATCGGTGCGCTTGTCTACTCCATGCCCACCAACAATCTGACCACCTAGAAGCAATTGATCCTCTTTACGATAAAGGAGTTTTATCTGCATTAACTCTTTACCAGGATAATACCCTGCAATATCACTGGCCTCAATCGTACTTGTGTCGAAAGGAATGTCTAGTTCCTTTACTTCCTCCTCTGACAGTCCGGTTCTACCAATCGACAATTCAAAGAATTTCATAATAGAGGTACCGACAATACCTTTAAACGGTATTTTTTCTCCAATCATATTGAATCCTGCAAGCCTACCTTGTTTATTGGCAGTAGTACCTAGAGGGATATAATCGTTTTTTTGTTTCAAACGATTAAAATGAGTGGCGCAATCTCCTGCCGCATAAATATCTGGAATACTTGTTTCCAAATATTCATTTACGATTATAGCTCCATTCTCTAGAGTTTCTATTCCTGTCTCCTTAAGGAAATTAGTTGCTGGTTTTATGCCAATAGCTATTAGCACTAAGTCTGTTGAGTAGGACCCTTTGTCAGTTACAACTGCTTGGACTCGTGTCTTCCCTGTAAAGGATTTAACCTCCTCATTTAGTTTGACCTCCACATTTTTTTCCTTTGCCTTTTGTAGTAATATGTCTGACATCTCTGGATCAAGAATTGGCATTAGTCGATCTCCACGTTGAATTACTCGGACCTCTTTACCAATTTCTCTTAGATTTTCTGCCATTTCTAAACCAATATATCCTCCACCGATGATTGTAATGTGTTTTATAGCCTCTAAATCAGCTATCAATGCCTCGGTTTGTGGAATGGTTTTAAACGTATGTATCCCATCTAGTTGTGTACCCTCCCAGTCAGGTACAACGGAGCTAGCACCAGTTGCTACCAACAATCGGTCATATTTAACCTCAAATCTTTCTCCAGTTACTAATACATTACCTGCAACTGTTTTGTTTAGATGGTTTACTTCAGTTACTTCATGTCCTATTTTTGCATCAATCTTGTATTTAGTTCGAAACATTTCCACGCTTCGTGCGATTAAATCTGTCGTAGAAAATATCTTTTTGCCAACTACATATGGTAAGCCACATTGTCCGTATGAATAAATATTTCCTTTTTCTAAAGTCGTAATTTGAGCTGTAGAATCGTTGCGAAAAATCTCCATTGCAGCACTCATACCAGCTGCATCTCCGCCTATAATGACATAATGCATACATTCTCCTCCTCATATCTCTTTCTATTACTTCTCTTTTAGATGATAATGTTCCTTCTATATGTTAATAATGCCCTTAATTTCATTAAGTTAATCTCAATCAAAAGAGGTATGCCCTGTATTAAAGGACATACCTCTTTAACTGTAATTTGATTAAACCGCACGATCCCAAAAGCGATGCGCCGCCACTGCATTAATGAACTCATCTACAAAGTGTACTTTGTCATTTGCTAACACACCAACTTGACCTACAAGCCCCATTTCTTCTAGAAGCTCGTCACCACTAAAGGTAGACCCAATAGGCTTATAATGTGTAAATGCTTCTTGGACAAATAACATAGCATTTTTCTTAAATGCAGGTGTTGTTCCATCATTGCTAGCCACATAGACCGCGTCAAATAAAACAGAATCCGCTGTTAAGAATGTGTGATCTACTGGTAAGCTTGCACCATTTGCTCCAGCTACACTTCCATGATGATCACTCACGACCATAGGAAGAGTTCCTTTTGCTTTTAAAGCCTCCATAAAGCTCAATAACTCTTCATCAAAGCCATCTCCTACAAGAATTGCTATTTTTCTAGTATCAGGCTTCATTACTGTATTTAGCTGACTTAATGCCGGTGAAGATTTGGTTACTTTATTCTCAGCAGTTCCTTGAATAACCATTCCTAAATTCTCTGCAACTTTGCTCGCCATTTCTAAATCTATGTTTGCAATCATTTCTAACGCTTGAGTACGTACCGACTTCTCTACACATTTACCAAGCTCAAAGCTAAATGCTTCAATTATGTGTTCCTTCTCTGGCTTACTCATACTATTCCAGAACATTGTAGCTTGAGTAAAATGATCCTTAAAGCTTTCGCTACGTGCTCTTACTTTACGAGCATCTATTTTTTCTTGATAGTGGGCATATCCGCCCTCTGCTTCACTAACTGGCGCTGGCGTGTTGTTAGCGAGTGAATTTTTGTGATAGCTAACTTGTCCAACGTTAATCGTTTGTCTTCCGTATCCATCTCGCTGGTTATTATGGAAAGGACAAACCGGACGATTGATCGGAAGTTCGTGGAAATTAGGACCACCAAGTCTTATTAACTGTGTATCCGTATAAGAGAACAATCTTCCTTGTAAAAGTGGATCGTTGGTAAAGTCAATACCAGGAACGACATTACCTGGATGGAATGCTACCTGTTCTGTCTCCGCGAATACATTATCAACATTTCGGTTTAATGTCATTTTTCCTATACGCTTAACCGGCACCTCTTCCTCCGGCCAAATTTTAGTAGGGTCTAATATATCAAAGTCAAAAGAGAACTCATCTTCTTCTGAAATAATTTGCACGCCAAACTCGTATTCTGGATAGTCTCCCTTTTCAATTGCTTCATATAGATCACGGCGGTGGAAGTCGGGATCCTTACCATTAATCTTTTGTGCTTCATCCCACACAACCGAGTGAGTTCCAAGCAATGGCTTCCAATGGAATTTTACAAAGTGGGCCTTTCCTTCTTCATTGACAAATCGGAAGGTATGGACTCCAAAACCTTCCATCATGCGAAAGCTTCTAGGAATTGCTCGATCTGACATTGCCCACATAATCATATGTGCCGATTCCTGGTTGTTTGCTATAAAATCCCAAAATGTATCATGTGCCGTAGCTGCTTGAGGCATTTCGTTATGAGGCTCTGGCTTCATAGCATGAACTAGATCTGGAAACTTAATAGCATCTTGAATAAAAAAGACAGGAATATTGTTAGCGACTAAATCGTAGTTTCCTTCTTCTGTATAGAATTTAGTCGAGAACCCTCTAGCATCACGCGCTAGCTCGCCTGACCCGCGGGAACCAGCTACTGTCGAAAACCTTACAAAGACAGGGGTCTTAGAACCAGGTGTTTGTAAGAACTTCGCTTTTGTATAAGGCTTCATGGATTCGTACACTTCAAATACTCCATGTGCTCCGTAACCTCTAGCGTGAACAATTCGCTCTGGAATTCGCTCATGATCAAAATGCGTCATTTTTTCTCTAAAATGAAAATCTTCCATAAGTGTTGGACCACGATCTCCAGCCTTTAAAGAAAATTCATCCTCTGAAACTTTTAAGCCATGATTAGTTGTCATAGCTTTATCTTTATCTACCGCACGAAATTGTTCTAATTGTTCATTTTTACTGTTTTCATTTACTTTATTATCCAATCGAAGTCCTCCTCTAATATAAATTGCTTCTATAGGATAATTACCCATAATTTTATTAAAAAAACTTCTTTATTATAATCTTTCTAAATTAGTAACTAGTTTAGAGCTTTAAAGCACATAGTTTCTATTAATTTATGAATGAAGGAAGTATGATTGATTTTTCCTTTCTACGTGGGAAAGATAGGGTAGTAAAACTTGGATAAGTTTATCTTATTACGAGCTAAAAGAAAAAATACCTCAAGAGATTATATATCTCTCGAGGTATATCGCTTACACTCTGAAGCTATAGCTGAGAATATCAACCATTGCTTTTATTTAACCCATAATATTGTATCCACCATCTACGTACACTATTTCTCCAGTGACACCTCGTGATAAGTTACCAAGAAGTGCAACCGTCATTTCTCCTACTTCTTGTTGTGTAACATTTCGTTTAAGAGGAGCAGTTTCTTCTATTTTATGCAAAATAGTGTTAAAAGAAGAGATACCCTTAGCTGCTAAAGTTCGAACGGCTCCAGCAGATATCGCGTTGACGCGAACGTTTTGTTTACCCAGATCTACTGCCAAATATTTTACAGATGCTTCTAGGGATGCTTTAGCGATACCCATTACGTTATATCCTTCTAAAACACGCTCTGCTCCAAGATAGGACATGGTGACAATAGCTCCACCCTCTGTCATAAAAGGAGCTGCTTCTCTTGCTGCAGCAATTAAAGAGTACGCGCTAGTATCCTGAGCAAACGCATAACCCTCTCTCGAAGTTTTAATGAAGTCATCTTTTAGATCTTCTGCATGAGCAAATGCCACTGAATGAACAACCCCGTGGATCACTCCTACTTCCTCACCAATCTTCTCGAAGGCTTCTTTAATGCTTTCATCGCTATTAACATCACATTCTACTACTAGCTTAGCCTCTAAATTATTATCTCCTAATAATTTTTGGATTTTCCCTAGAGAGCGTTCTTTTCGGTAAGTAAAAATAACATTTGCTCCAACATCAAATAAGGTTTTAGCTACTCCCCATGCCAAGCTTCGCTCATTAGCCACGCCCATTACTACTACATTTTTATCTTTTAGTTGTATTAAGTCCTTCATAAGAACCTCCCGTTTTAACCTGTTATTAGTACCTGTTACTAATTTTATCATACCACATGAATCTTCTCTTGTACTATGCAATTTTCTTTTTTCATTCAGTAGTTTATTATTATTTGAATTAACTTCATAATTTCTTTTTTATGAAAAAATACGATCACTTAAATGAGTATAATACGCCTTTCTAATAATCAAGTATAATTGAATTCAGCTATCGGGGACTCTTTCCTTCGGTTGAGCGATAAGCAACATAAAAGCTACTTGCTTTCTCCAATGAGGAAAGCAAGTAGCTTTTTTAATCTAATACTTCATTTATAGAATTTGCTAAGCTTATATTTTTTAAATTCTTGCAGGCAAAATATTGCATAGCCCCTGCTCCACCTATATAAAATTTAGTTTCTTTATGATTTTCAGCAAACTGGTCCAACCCAGCTAGCAATTTAGGGTTGCGTTCAAAAGGTATGCTTGTCGAGGCAGACAATAGAACCTTTTGTGGTTTAAGTTTTTCTACCATTGATTCTATTGCTCCTGGTGCAGGAGAAGCCCCTATTAAAAAGGATTTCCATCCCTTCATCATAAATTGTAATAATAAAATGTGAACAGGTATTTCATGGGTTTCATGAGGAAGACAGCATCCTATCACCAGCGGTGCATCATCCCTATAATGAAAATTACGTCGAATTTGCACTAGGAAATCACGGACAATCATACTAGAAACAGCCTCCTGATACTCATCCCATTCTTCCTTTTCCCATCGATTTCCCACCTCGAATAAAAAGGGTAATACAACCTTATCTAAAAAATTTTCTAAGCCGTAATGAAAGTATGCTTGCTGCAACGTATACGTTAGCTCTATTTCATCGCAATCTGTCCCATGCTCCAACAACTTAAAAACAAAATCATTAAACTCTGGAAAAGAGGATTCCTCTTCGATTGGCAGCTCCACTTGGGCATGATCTAATTGTTTTTCCTCCAAGACCTGAGCAACTGCTTGTTTTAGAGAATATCCCTTCTCAGATAGAACCTTTACTTTTAAAAGCTTCTTTATATCCTCTTCACTATAAACTCGATAGCCGTTATCTAAACGTTCAGGTTGTATCAGGTCATAACGCTCTTCCCATTTTCGAATAACCTGCTTTGACAAACCTGTTACATTAGACACCTGTTGAATATTATAATTACTATTTGGGCGAGCTTGCATCATCTATATTCATCCTTTCAGCCTCTATGTAAAAGCTGCTGTTGCTTTTGTTAATTAATCTATAGTATAACATCATCCCCTCAACATTATACAGTAGTTCTGCCAAAAAGAAAATTCCAGCTTTAAATACTTATCCTAATATCTCTAAACTGAGGGATTCTTAGAGTATATTCGCATAATTCATTCCACACACTACTGTATAATGTATAATAAATAATATTATACAAACATTTGACAAACCTCATACATCCTGTTAATAATTAGAGTATAAGAAAATCCAATTGCAGCTATTCATCAAGTTTATTCAATAAGGAGAGATTAGATTGGTAATACCTTTTGCGAAAAAATGGTTTAAAGAAACGGAAGTCAATACAACCGTAAAAGAACCAGTTATACAGTTGGAGCTTTATCCAGAATTAAAGAAGCAAATGAAGTTAATTGGTCTAGGCAAGGACGATATAAGAATGATACATACGTTTCAGCCCTATGTGGAAAAGGGTATAGACGATATTGTCTCTGTTTTTTATGAGCAAGTCCTTTCAGTTCCCTCCTTACGAGCAATTATTGAAGAAAGAACTCAAATCGAGCGTCTAAAGAAAACAGTCGGCAGTTATATTATTGAGATGTTCAGTGGTGAGTTCACGGAAACTACTATTGAGAGAAAACGAAGATTAGCCCAAATGCACTTTCGGATTGGATTAGAGCCCAAGTGGTATATGGGGACCTTCCATCAAATACAGACAATTATCATTTCGTTAGTTAACAAGGAAATAAGGGATCACTCCCAGAAAGAAAAAATCTCACTTACTATTTCTAAGCTCATTAATTTAGAAATGCAGCTTGTGCTAGAAGAGTATGAAAAAGAAAACGTGAAGCTTCGCCAACAGCAATACGATACTGTTAAAACAGAGCTAAAAAGTAAAATTTCATCCATAAGTGAAGACTTGGCAGGCTTAACTGATGAGACGACGACCTCCATGGAACAGGTCGAATTGAATACTGCTAGGATACGCGAAAGTGTTCAGGCTAATATGGACAGCGTTAAACAAATACAAACAGAAGCTAACGACGGTAATAAATTAATAGAACTTCTTCAAAGACAAATGGAGCTTGTCACTGGTAATACGGGAGAAATGGCAAAAATTATTGTTGATTTAAAACATTCTTCCGAAGAAATTTTTCATATCGTTGGGCTAGTAAAGCAAATAGCGGAACAAACCAATTTACTGGCATTAAACGCATCTATAGAAGCAGCTCGAGCAGGTGAGCATGGAAAAGGCTTTGCAGTGGTGGCACAGGAAGTAAGAAAACTAGCGGAGCAATCTAAACGCTCTGTAGAAGAAATTACATACTTGGTACAAACCTCTACCAAGCTTACAAACAAAGCAGTTACCACTATTGCAAATATGGAAAAGAGTGTTGAGTTAGGATTAGAAAGCTCCCAGGATACTAATCGGAAATTCAATAAAATTCTTTTTTCAATAGATGAAAACACCGACTATATAAACCAAGTAGAGTTTCAAGTGTCAAACCTTGTAGAGGTAATTAGAGATATTTCAAATGATACTAAAACAGTTGCTGTAACAGCTGATAGCCTTTATCAAACAGCAGTACAGCTTTAATAAAAGAGATAGGAAGTGAATGGAATGTTTTTAGCATGGAATGAAATTAAAAAAAATAAGTTACGCTTTTTTCTAATCATAGGAGTCTTAATGTTAGTGGCATATCTTGTATTTTTCCTTTCCGGGCTTGCTACCGGTTTAGCAAACCTAAATCGTGAAGCAGTAGATAAGTGGAATGCAACTGCTATTGTACTTGCCGAAGAATCGGATAAAAGTCTACCGCAATCATTTATTAGCACCGAAGAATTAGATAACATCGATGCACAGGATAAGGCAATACTTGGACAAATAAGTGCTATTGCGACAAACGGGGATTCTAAGCAGAATGTGTCTATATTTGGCATAGACAAAGATGAATTTTTGATGCCAAAAGTCAGTGAGGGTGACGAATTCTCCTACGAAAATGAAGTAGTAGCAAGTGATAATTTAAAAGAAGAGGGTTTTAAAATCGGAGATGAACTAGAACTTTCATCTACTGATGAAACATTAACGATCGTCGGCTTTACAGAAAGCTCACGGTTTAATGGTGCACCCGTGCTCTATGGAGAACTAGCAACCTTTCATAAAGTAAAGTTCGGTGAAGCAGCTGAAGCAAATGAGGATCAAATAAATGGTATTGTAGTTTCAGATGACAGCCTAGATGCTATAAACACTAGCAATGATGAGCTTCAAATTACAGAAATTGAAAACTTTATTGAGAGTCTTCCTGGATATACTGAGCAATCACTTACCTTAAACTTTATGATTTACTTTCTATTTGGAATCTCTTCTGTCATCGTTGCGATTTTCTTATATGTTCTAACCGTTCAAAAGATTAGTATGTTTGGTGTCATGAAGGCACAAGGAATTTCTAACGGTTATCTTTCTGTTTCAGTAATCGTCCAAACCTTCCTGCTTGCCTTCATAGGGGTTGTTGTCGGATTCGGCTTAACCATTTTAACGGGAAAATTTTTACCAAGTGCAGTTCCTGTAGCCTTTGATTTAACGACTATGTTAATCTATGGCGCTGTATTAGTTGTTGTTGCAATTCTAGGAGCAGTCTTCTCTGTATTTACCATTGTGAAAATAGATCCATTAAAGGCGATTGGAGGATAAGTAAATGGCGATTTTAAAGTTAGATAAGGTAAAAAAAACGTTCGGTTCAGGTCATAAGCAGGTTGATGCTTTAAAGGAAACTGATTTTGTAGCCGATAAAGGTGAACTTATTGCAGTGATTGGCCCTTCAGGTTCAGGAAAGAGTACTTTCCTGACAATTGCCGGAGGGCTGCAATCCCCTTCTAGCGGCGAGATTATTGTAAACAATCAAAATCTCACGAATCTAAATGAAAAAAAACGGTCTAAAATTCGACTTAAGGAAATAGGCTTTATATTGCAGGCCTCCAACTTGGTACCTTTTCTAACAGTAGATAAACAGATGAAATTACTCGATAATGTAAAAAAAGACAATATGACAAAAGAAGAGCTCGAAACGTTGTACGAAAATCTCGGTATTACTGAGCTGCGTAAAAAGTACCCTTCTGATTTATCAGGTGGTGAAAGACAGCGTGTTGCAATTGCCAAGGCATTATATAGTAAACCTTCTATCCTGTTAGCTGATGAACCAACCGCATCTTTAGATTCTGATCGTGCATACGAAGTGATGAAGCTATTGAAGAAAGAAACGGAAAATAACCAAACTACTACGATTGTTGTAACTCATGATACTCGTTTAATTGAATACTGCGATAAAGTTTATGTCATGACGGATGGAATATTAGAAGAAAAAAGCAAAAAGGAAGTGGAGCAAACTGATCCACTATCTCACTAAATACTACTTTTAGGGGGGCTGGCAACAGCCTTCTTTTTTTATAAAAAGTTCTACGTAAAAACATTTGATGATTAAATAAAGCTCTATTTATGACTTTTACTCCCCACTACATAACAATATCTTATATTTTTCTCAATATTAATATAATTTGTGTTATGATGATACATAAAATTTATTAATTGTTTGCAAGGGAGTGCTTTCATTGATCATTCAACCTTCTACTAAAATGTCCTTATTTGAGCCAGCAATATTTGGTGACTTAAAAGCAGCAGCAGCCAGAAAAAAAGAATCCGGATTCGAGCTATATGACCTTAGCCTAGGAAGTCCTGACATCCCGCCAAGTGAGGCGGCTAGGAAAGTACTATCTGATTTGAGCTTTTCAGCAGAGTCTTACGGCTATACATTAAGTGGAACGAAGCGTTTTTATGAGGCAGTGGCTAATTACTATCAGCGACGTTGTAATGTTTCACTAAATCCCGAGACTGAAATTGTCCAAACGATGGGCTCTCAGGAGGGACTAGTCCATTTACCTCTAGCCTTTTGTGATGAGGGGGATATCATTCTAACGACCAACCCTGGATATGTTGCGTATGATGCAGGTATAAAATTAGCAGGAGCAGAGCCTTACTATATGGATCTTCTAGAAGAGAATGACTACTTACCTGATTTAGGTGCGATCCCAACAGAAATAGCTCAAAAAGCCAAGCTAATGATATTAAATTTACCTGGAAATCCTGTACCTGCCATGCCAAGCGAGGAGTTTTTCCAACAGGTAGTTGCTTTTGCTAATACATATAATGTCATAATTCTACACGATGCAGCATACTCTGAATTTTACTTTACTGGAGACTCTCCTTGTAGCTTTCTTTCAACACCTGGTGCTCTTGAAGTAGGAATGGAGATTAACTCCTTATCTAAGAGCTTTAGTTTGGCGGGAACCCGGATAGCTTATATTGCTGGAAATTCGGAAATGATCGGTATTATGAAACAATTAAAATCTAATTTAGACTTTGGCATTTACGGTCCAATTCAAGAGGCAGGAATTGTTGCTCTTAATCACGCTGAGGAAATTACTGAATCACTACGCAAAACCTTCTCTGAAAGACACAGAGTAGTCATGGATGGATTAAGAGACCTTGGATGGAATGTGGCACCCTCTAATGGTGGCATGTTTGTTTGGGCTAAGTATCCTTATGAAATTTCTGATAAGGAATTTGTCTTCGAGGCAATCGATCAAACTGGTGTAGTGATGGTCCCAGGTACTGTCTTTGGTTCAGCAGGAGCTGGCTATGTACGAATTGCATTGGTTCAAAATGTAGAAATACTAAAAAAAGCCATCGAACAATTAAGGAAGCTAAAAATTAATTCGTTAGTTCTATAATTATCTTCTAAGTAACAGAAAAACCATCGACATTTAACTGTCGATGGTTTTTATTCTGACAGCTAAACATTAGACTGTCTGACTGTCCAAATCAGAGTTCTCTTCTTTTTCATGAACCAGCGCATACTTTTCCCATTTTTTACTCTTCCATCTAAAGAACATGATAATTCCACGTAGCCACTCATCTGCTGCTATAGCTAACCATATTCCTGGAAGTCCCATATCGAGTACAAAAACAAATAAATATCCTAATGGTACGCTCATCATCACCATTGACAAGGCCCCCATTATTACCGGGAAGGTTGCATCGCCTGCTGCACGTAACGAGTTGATAATCACAATATTCAACGTACGACCAGTCTCAAGTATGATACTTAAGACAAGTACAGAAGCTCCAATTTTAATAATTTCCTCGTTATCTGTGAATAAACCCATCAAAGGGTGACGGAACGTGATTACAACAGCAACCATTGCTAATGTAAATATGAACGCCCTTTTTACACTATACCAAACAGATTTATAGGCCTCCTCTTTTTCATTGGCCCCTACAAACCTCCCGACAATTATTGCAGTTCCCATACCTATTGCGACTGCAAACAAATACGTAAACATCGATATATTGACAGCATACTGCCTAGCGGCCAATGCTTCTGCTCCTAAATAAGTAGCATAATATAAAAATACGATTTGACAGCCTTGATATAAAATTTGTTCAAAAGCTGAAGGCAAACCTATTTTAAGTATTTTTCCCACATACTCTTTAGAGATGGTGAAATAGTAACTTACTTGCACACGGTACTCCATTACTTGATATAGAAGCCAAAAGAATACAAGAAGCGCTATAAAACGACTCACTACAGATGATATGGCAGCACCTTGTACGCCTAGCTCAGGAAAGCCAAATTTACCGAAAATTAATGCGTAGTTACCCACGACATGAATTATATTCATCCCTAACGAAACAAACATTGTTTGCTTTGTATAACCATGTACACGAATAATGGCAGCCAAAGCATTAATCAATGCTTGAAGAAAAATACCACCACCAACAATCATTAAATATTGATTGGCAAACTCAAGGACCTCTCCCTCTAAGTTCATACCCGCCATAATACTTTTAGAAAATATGACAAACCCAATACTAAGAATAATTCCTACCCCAAGATTTAAAGTTACGGCAAGACCGGAAATTTTAGAGGCCTCTATATATCTTCTAGAACCTAAATATTGTGAAACTACGATAGCTGCACCATTACCAACTACCTCTAAGATTAATATCGCAATATGAATATATTGGTTGGCTGCCCCAACTCCTGAAACAGCATTATCAGATACTGCACTTAACATAAAAGTATCTGCTATTCCCATTAACATAAACAAAAATACTTCTAAAAAGATTGGCCAAGTTAAATGAAATAAGCTTAGCTTTTCTCCTAAATCCTTCTTTTGTCTAATTGCCAAGTTTATTCCTTCTTTACTATCATTTTTTCACAGAAAAAATCTTACCATAGAATCCTTCAATCTACTAATAATATTTTATACTTTTCATTTAATTTAAAGTTAAGCTTCAAGTTAAAAGGGACCAGTTTACTATTACATTTTTATTATATTTTATTTAAATTATGCTAAAAATTATTAGATTTATAGAGGGAAAATAAGGGTAAAAATAGAATATATTAGTACGTACATTCTTTTATAGGAGGTCTAACGCAGATGTCTCACTTTATCTCTCGTATCGCCACTGTAGAAATACCCGTCAGTAATTTAGAGAGCTCAATGGATTTTTATATGACTGTTCTCGGGGTTCATGTTGAATCTAAAGGAGACAAGACTGCCATGCTTTCCTTTCATACGAAAGGAGTTCCTACTATTTTTTTAGTAGAAACAAAAGAAGTTCGACCTTTATTTTTTACTAATACTCACTCTAGTGTGATCCATAGCATCATCGACTTTTATACGCCTTTGTTAAAAGACTTTTATCAATGGTTGAAAAAAAATAAAGTTGAGGTTGGGCCACTGAATGTAAATGAGGAGGGTCTAGGAGGTTTTGGCTTTAAAGATCCTGATGGGAATAATTTAAGTGCAAGTAATATTGAGCATTTTGGACAATAGTTAACATAAAATAAGTCTGACTCTAAAGAGTCAGACTTATTTTATGGTTAATGAATAGATGGTTGTTCAATTCCAATATTTTGATGAATGTAATGCTTTAACGCGGGCTCCGAAAGCTCGATTTCATTTATTTGTAAGCTATCTTTGACGTATGCAAGTTTATTTCCTTCTGTTGCATATGATTGGATGTGTAAAGTGTTATCCATGTATAAAATTCCTTCATTTGTTATCATTTTATCCTCTTTACTCAACAAACCTTTTTTTGTAAGTTCCTCCTGAATGGTAGAAAGTCGGTCACCTAATCCTTCCTTCAAAGCTTTTGATAAACTACCTTCTGCTCCCTTTTCCAGAAAATTGCACACGTAATAGGCAAGTAGTGTTTGTTCTTTTACAGTTAGTCTCTCCATGCTATTTCCCCATTTCGTCTCTTTTTCTCTTTATTCCTTTTTTTCCTAAAACTTAAACATAAAGGACCTAGATCTTTGGCAATCCAGGTCCTTTACTTTATTCATTTATTATATTTTTTATGTCTTCTTCAAATTCCTTTGGATTGTCAGTTGGAGCATACCTTTTCACAATATTACCGTTTTTATTGATTAAAAACTTTGTGAAATTCCACTTAATCTTGCTGGAAAGTAAGCCTTTGGTGTTGGTAGTTAGATATTTAAATAACGGATGTGCTTCGTTGCCATTAAGTTTTACCATTTCATGCATGGGAAAGGTAACTCCATAGCTCATTCGACAAGCCTGTTCCGCTTCCGCTCCATTTCCTGGCTCTTGGAAGAACTGGTTGGAAGGGAAGCCTAGAACTACTAAACCTTCATCCTTGTATTTTTTATAAAGGATTTCTAGACTATCAAACTGATTACTTAGTCCACACTTAGTTGCCGTGTTAACGATAAGCATCGGCTTTCCTCTGTATTCACTTAAGTCATATTCTGTTCCGTCCGATTTTTGTACTTTAATGTCATAAATACTCATTTTCATCACTCCTTCATTTTCGATAAAAAAGCATTTAGTTCTTTTAATTGGGACATGAGTGTACTTGCATTCATGTCTAGGAAGTTACAGCTTGTAATTTTTTTTATAATGGATTGTTCAATTTCATCTTCTGCTTTTTTAGCCTTCTCAGTTAGAGATATAATATAGGCTCGTTTATCCTCGTTAGATTGTTTCTTTTCAAGCCAGCCCCGCTCAATCATTCGGTTAATAATAGGGTTTAACGTACCGATTCCTAGCTCCAAACGCTTTCCAATATCTCTCGTCAGCAAATGATCCTCTTCCCATAATGCCAACAATACTAAATATTGAGGAAACGTTAATTGAAATGGCTCCAAGGTTTTAGCATATTGCTTAGTAAAGTTACTGGAAGCCTTATATACCTCGAAGCATAGCTGCTGCTCTAATTTAGAGGGTTTCTTATTACTCATTTCTTACTCTCCTCACATAAATACATCGCACACGATGTATTTAAATCATATCGTACCTTTTCAAAAAAGTAAAAGAATCTGACTTTATAAAAAAAAGGCTTCACAGCTGTCAAAAGCAACCGTGAGCCTTACGTTTATTAACTTCCTATATATAATGCACATTGGCTGATAGCGATAAAAAAAGCAGGATTTTGTATTGGAGAGTCTTCATAAATTTCTAGCTCTATTAAGAACTCATCTTCTACCTTTGCTTTCCACCTAGCAATTTCTTTTCCTTCCCAAACATAGCTAGACCATTCTTCTAGTTCCTTTTCAATTACTATATTGAAATCCTTACCAAGAATTAATAGGTCAGCCACTAGTTCCTTCCATTTATCATAGGTTATTGTGTAATGTTCCTTTGTTTCATAATCAAAGGCTTGAAAAAATACTCTGCCCTTCTTTGAAACCTTTTTACATGTGAAAATAATTTGATCATTTAAGTCATATATATCGTAACGAAGGAAGTAACGGTATTCCATGGCTCTATCCAGGAATCGCTTTAAACGATTAGAGTAATACCTTTGAAATGTACAAATTCCTTTTCCCTCTTCGTTATATACAGTGGTTTTAGGGGTTATTTCTATCTCTAATGGTTGCGTATAGTGATATGTTGGCATTTTTATTTTCTCCTTTAAACAGTTGCTATAATAATAGCATTTTTGGACCTATATCTATATGATTTAGGCTATCCAAAAACAAAACGCTAATGTAAAATATTGTATAAATAAATTTAGACATCTATTAGGAAGAGTGGGGGTCATGGTATGGCGGAAAAAAACACTTCTCAAACATGGGCAATAGCATTATTTTCTATTGGTGTTTTTATGGCTGCTCTTGATAACGGGATTATCAGTGCTGCTCTTACAACCATCAATAGTTCTTTTGAGGTTAATGCGAACTGGGGGGCGTGGGGAATAACACTCTACACTCTCGGTCTTGCAATCAGCGTGCCAATAGTAGGAAAGCTCTCTGATCGTTATGGTCGCAAGCGACTTTTCATTGTGGAGATTGCCATTTTTGGGATTGGCTCCTTGCTAGTTGCCTTAAGTCCTAACTTCACTTTTTATTTAATCGCCCGTTTCATACAAGCTCTAGGTGGAGGCGGTATATTCATCATCGGAAGCTCTCATATTTTAAGCACTCTGCCGGTAGAAAAACAAGGCAAGGCTTTAGGTATGCTGGGGGGGATGAATGGTATTGCAGCAGTATTAGGACCCAATCTTGGTAGTGTGTTGTTAGATCTTACAGGAAGTTGGCATTTCTTATTTCTCATTAATATACCTATTGCAATCGCTCTTGTTATACTTGGTTTTTTAAAACTAGAAGAAACAAAGGATGCAGCAGTTGGAAAACTGGATTTACTAGGAATTGTTTTACTTTCCTTGTCTATTCTAGGAATTATGTATGGGTTGACTAATATTGAAGGAGTCAACTTCTTTAAGAGCCTACTGGAGTTAGAGGTATATGGATATATATTAGCAGGGATTGTTCTTTTACTCCTATTATTATTCCATGAAAGTCGTTTAGAAAAACGTGGTGGTGATCCCATCCTTCCATTTCGTTTGCTATCCAAATCGTCATACTTATTAACCTTGTTAATCGGTATGTTTTCAGGAGCTCTATTAGCAGGTATGATTTTTATCCCTGCCTTTTCTGAGCAAGTGCTTGGGATAGCCCAAGAAAACGCTGGGTATTGGATGACACCTCTTGCATTAGCAGCTGGGTTAGGAGCTGCGATGGGTGGTGTGTTAGTTGATAAAAAAGGACCAATTTTAGCCGTACTTCTATCTGGTATTGTGTCTGCCATTGGTTTTCTATTGTTTCCTACTTGGATTGAAGCTAAATGGCATTTCATTCTCGCTTCTTCAGTAGCTGGATTCGGAATGGGTATAATTCTTGGGGCGCCTTTAAATATATTAGCAACCGAAAAACTAAATACCGACAAGGGCACTGCATTGGCAACTCTCTCTTTAAGTAGACAAATCGGTATGACCATCGCTCCAACTATTTATGCCGGATTTATTACAAGAGGATTTAACGAAATACCAACCATTTTCCAAAATAATTTCCCAAAAATATTACAACAAAACATCGAGGAAGCAAACATTAGTGAGGCAGGCCTCCAGGAGTTTCAAAACCTTTCCCAACAGGTGTCCTCCTCTGGGGAAATTATTTCCCAGGAAACTATGGCACGATTATTAGACCAAATACAAGATCCAATATTACTTCAAACTATATTAAAAAGTATTGACCAAGTAACTACAATAGCTGCACAAAATGGCTACGGAGGGCTCTTCTATTCTGCAGTAGTTATAGCAGCTTTAATCACCGTTACTACCCTTATTCTGGCGCCTATTCGTAAACGAAGTCTCAAAAGCTAAATAAAAAAGGTAGTATTGACTTAGCATAGTCAGTACTACCTTTTTGGTTTACATCTCCTGTGATTCATTAGGCTCTCTCTTATTAGATTTAATAAGTGTATAAATAATTCCTCCAAAAACCATTAAAATCCCTAAAACTTGCATAGGTGTTGGGCGGAAATCTAATATCCATGTATCTAGTAATATAGCGACGACTGGGTCAACAAATACTAATGCGGAAATTACCACAGCAGTTAACTTTCTAAGACTATCAAAAAATAAATAATAGACAAAACCTGTATGTATTAAGCCCGTACCAATTATGTATAGCCAGTTTTCCATAGTTAATCCTTGAAATACATTAAGTTGAAGAAACGGAAGTAGTATTACAATTCCAATTGTGGTTTGGACAAAGGTCATTGCATAAGCACTTAACTGGTTAACACCTTTTCCAAGAAGCATAGTCATCGCATAGCAAAATGCAGCTAGAAGGGCCCATAAAAAGCCAGAGCCTAGAAACGCTGATAGGGATTGAGTGGTATTAATACCTACAATCAGAACACTTCCAAGAAAGCATACTAGTATAGCAATAAGAGATGTCCATGTCATCCTCTCCTTCAAAAATAAGGTTCCAAGTAACAAAACAATGATCGGTGCCAAATTATATATAGTAATCGCAATCGTAATCGATGTGACTTCAAAAGCCTTGAAAAGGAACACCCAATTTAGAACTAAGAATACACCGCATAGAAGAGTTTGAAGCAGTTCTCTTTTTTTCCACGTTTCTTTCTTATGTTGACCAGTAATCAACCATAGTGTACCAAGGAAAAGAGTGGCAAAAATACAGCGAACAAACACTAACTCTATAGCAGGAATACCAGTTTTTCCTGTAAAAAAACCAATCGATCCAAAAATGGCCATGGACAATGTCATTTTTAGCATTGCCGCTCTATTCATCTAAACTCACCCTACCTTTGCTTTGCTTATTTTCTTATATCCGCTGATTTGTTGCATAAGGAAAAAGAATACCCCGATTAAAACTATAAGACCACCAATAATTTGCCAAGCAACTATACGTTCACCCAGAATAATGACAGCTAAAATCGTTGCTCCAACAGGCTCTCCAAGAATACTCATAGAAATGGTCGTAGCATTTACGTAATTAAGAAGCCAGTTATTTATGAGATGTGAAATGGTAGGAACGACAGCCAATAAAACAAAAATCCCCCATTCCTTGGCATCATAGCCTGTCAACTGAACCGAAGTGACAACATTATAAAGAATCAAAGCGACTGCAGCAAAACCAAATACACAGAAACTATAAATCCAATGAGACACTTTCTTTACAGCACTTTGACCAATTAGTAAATAACCTACCACTGCAATAACACTTAAAAATGAAAGAATATCTCCTAATATGGCACTTTTACTAAGGCCAAAATCTCCCCAGCCCACCATAACAGCACCTACAACTGCAATACCCATAGTAAGCAGGGCACTAGCAGTAGTTCTTTCTTTAAATAAAATCATTCCACCAATTAAGGCAATAATTGGCTGGAGCGCTAGTATTATCGTTGAGCTTGCTACAGTAGTTAGCTTCAAAGAGCCAAACCAGAGAGCAAAATGCAAGGCTAAGAACATTCCGGAGAAGAACAAAAGGTACCATTCTCTTTTTGAAATTCTTTTAAATTCGTTTCTTTTTATCCAGACAATCGGCAAAAGCAATAAGCTAGCTAGGATCATTCGATACATACTTAAGATAGTTGCTGGTGCATTGGACCATTTCACAAAAATTGCTGCAAATGAAATCGCTACAATAGAAACTATTAACGGTAATACAATTGATTTAGATGTTTTTTCAGAATTCACAACGTTACCCCATTTTTTCATTTTTCTTGTAACTATTATTATCCTATAATCTAGCACTTTATCAACATAAAGTAGACAATATAAAAATATCTTCTTATACAAAAAAATCCCCTACTAGGGGATTAATCTGTACGTTCTCTTTTCCACTTTCTATATCTGTTCGCCAACCCTTTGCCGCCTGTACTTACAAGTAGCGCAATAGCCAATCCAATTCCACTTAGTGCAGTCACAAGGGATATCCATTCAAAGAATGAGTATCCAGGTACCTTAGACCAGTCCGTGAATCCCTTCCAATCCTCTATTACCAAGTTCATCCCATAGATACCGGAAATGGTCGTATAGACTGTCAGCATAAACAAAAGCATGTTATGACGTGTGCTTGTTTGGTTAGCTTGGGCACGATACAAATCATCTAGTGTCTTTTTAACTTCAATAAAGAGATGGTTTAGGTTAAATGCTTCTCGAAGTAAATGGGTAAGCTCCTTCCCTTCTTGCCTTGGAGAAACCTGACCAAAGTAGTATCTTGAATAAAATTTAGAAATAAGCTCCATAAGCTCTCTCACGTACTCTTTGTCCTTAGACCAGCTTACCTCACTATGCTCAAATGAGAGTTTTAATAGCATTATCTTATAGTAGTAATGCAACAATAAGTTATAATACATCGTTCCCATAAAATCAGAGATGCTATTTGGTGAAGCTTTCTCGTCTATTTTTGTAACAGTTGCCTGAACATTCTCAGAGGTAATAGTATATGTAAAAGGAGCCCATCGATTATGTAATCGTTTCTCTACAAATTGCTCAATGTACTCAGGGTTAGTGCTAGATATATATGGATTTCCGTCCACTTTACCATCAACCTGTGCAACCCGATACAAATGCTCCTCTAAAATTTCTTGATCTTTTTTAGTCACCAGATAAATAGAGGACATCATTCTTGCATCCTCAAAAAAAGGAAGACTACCATAATACCCCTCTAAATGTTCATTCCTAATAATAAACTGCTTAATGGATGGACATAAATGATCCAATACTAATTGATTGGTTGTTTCAAAGGTATTGGAATCATTATAGATTCTGACCCCCTGTTCTTCCTCCAGTTTAGGTTCTAATACTCTAAAGTGAGAAACAAAATGCAAGAACTCTGATAAGTTTTCTTGCCCTTCCTTTAACGTTCGAATTGTTATTAACCCAATACCAAAAGGACAGAGAGTAATATCTACACTATTAATAACAAAGCTACTTTTTTGTTCTTTGAATTCCCATGTAAATTCCTCATTTATTTCTTTTGAGTATCTTAAAAACCCCCTATTTTTTGTTGTTTGGGGGAAAAGTTTATCTTCTATATATGGTAAAAAAAATTGACTTAGTTGTTCATGTCGAACCTTTACTCCTGTTCCATAATAACCAGCTTGAAGTGATTTGTTCTTTAGTTTAAAAAATTCAAAATGATGCCTTTCTAGTGTTTCCATCATTTTCTGTCTCTGTTTTTCATAAAAGGCGAATGGGAACATAAAAGTTACGTATGCTTTTTCTACATCTAACTCTTTTAACTTACTTATCACAGTCCATTCCCCCGTTTCTTAACCTTTAGATACCACCTCTTCATTTTTTTCAAACAAAAGGCAACTTTACCTATAAGCTAAAGTTGCCTTTTTAACCTATAAGTTACAGGTTATTGTTATTAACGTTGTTGTTATTGTTATTGTTGTTGTTATTGTTGTTACGGTTGTTATTACGGTTGTTTCTGTCATTGTTATTGTTGTTATTATTGTTGTTTAGGTTTTCAAAGTTGAATTCCTCACCGAATTCGTTGTTGTTGTTATTGTTGTTATTGTTATTGCGGTTGATGTTGTTACGGCTGTTGTTATTGTTGTTGTTGTTTGACATTTTATTTACCTCCCTTCTACCGTATTAGAATGGGCTATAAACGAGAAAATATACATTTTTTTATTTTCCCTTAAAATCCTCTTCTTTAAAAGCTTTTGCGAATTCCAATTGTGTATCAGTTCTTTGATAATAACCTGCTTTATCGCTTGGATTTGTTACTCTTGGTTCGAAAATGTGCAATTTTATATATTGATGCAAGTACATTTCCCCAATTATCAAGATAAGAGAAATAATAAATGCAGCTCTTCCTACAGGGACGGAAGGGTCGAATAAGTAAGTACCTATTAGCCAAACTACTGCAAGCGCTAGTATGAAATCACCAAAGGTTGCAAGCATGTTACCGATCTTTGGCATTAAAAAGATATCACCTATAAAGCCTAAAATAGTTAACGCAATGCTTGTAATAAAAATATTTAATAATTCTACCCCATAATAACCTAGTACGATCCAAATGACGGCTGTTGTCATAATAAACTTAATGAGAAATGCTTTGAAGTACATTTCAAAACCACAGTCCTTTCTTTTAAGTTGATTTTTGACTATTTATTTCCTTATCCTTTAACTGTTTAGCTATCAATTCGTTTAACTCATTATAAGTTAACCCAGAATTTGCATTTTGCCTTTTAACTTCCTCAATATTAGTGCCTGCAACGGTATATTTTGCATTATTCTCCTTCATATAAGCTCCTCTTTTCTATTGATAGGTGTAGGATTAATAATCTCAGCTTTAGGACAGGTTTGTTTGAACCATTGGTAAAAAAGAATAATAATTAATCCTATCTCAATAGCGTCCCCACCGTAATACATAATCATCCCTCCCATTTCTGCTTCTGTTTTGGAAACACCAATTGGAGGGTTTGCATAAATATATTTGGAAAGGATGGCATGACCCGCTAGAGCAAATAAAAAAACCACTGATCTATATATATAACTCTTTCTATGAGGTGTTGGGTCAATATATATAATGGAGATTGTAAAAAGGTAGCCGGCTAGAAAAATGTGTATATGAATGAAGATATAAAGCAAACTATTTTCATGCATCATTTCAAATAAAGGTGTGGTATATAACAACCAAAGTCCACCGACATTTAATATAGATGCAACGATTGGGTTTTGAAAAAAGTGAATAAATCTAGTTCGAAGTATTCTAGTAATACTTCGCGAGGTTTTGACTGGCAAAGCCCTAAGAAATAGTGTCATTGGTGCTGCTAATGCTAAAAGTAGGGGTGCTAGCATTCCTAAAAGCAAATGACCAACCATGTGAACTACAAAGTCTGTATGTGCTTGCTGTGCGAGAGGTCCTGCTACAGATATAATTGCTAAAAAAATTCCTATTATCCATAATAGCGTTCTATATTTTGGCCATTTTCGCTTACTTTTATTAGACATATATACGGCTATTAAGTATAAAAAAAGCATGATTATAAATGGAGCACTTAGTAGTAGTTCAACAAAATCAATATTTAAACTACTTTCATCTTGGTGATGTTGGTGATGATGCAACCCTATTCACCTCTACTCTTTGTACTCGTTTGTTTTAAAAGAACCAAACCAACGATAATCATTAAAATTGCAGTTATATTCCAAACTAAGTCATACGGGAGAATATCGACATTATAACGAATTTGATGTAAACCCATTAGCTTATGCTGAATCGTACCATCATATAGCTGAAAAACTCCGGCTCCTAGAAAGATACCACCTAGCCACCTCTTTGGCCAAAAAGCCTGGCGTCGATGAAGATCTGCCATTAAAAAAGCCGAGCCCACAGTAGCAAAGAAGCTAAATGCATGGAATAACCCATCTGATACTAAACCAATATCTGTGGTAGATTTATCATAGAAATGATGCCAATGTAAGATCTGATGGAAAACCACCTCATCTATAAAGGCAACGACTCCTAAACCAAACAGGATTCCAGTCCACATATTTTTTGTTGAATAGCGTCTTTGATTTTC
>NZ_JBAEAP010000038.1:0-4781 GCF_056205495.1 Psychrobacillus sp.
CTTTCTTCTATTATTGAGACCGCAATTATTCGTTCATCCGACATTTTAAATGCTCACAATCAGAAGGTCATCGATTTCCGAGGTAATGTTGTGCCGCTCGTATTCTTAGATGAAGTATTTGAAGTTCCTCAAGAGCGTACAGAGGAAGAATTTCATTCAGTGGTGCTTGTAAGAAAAGGTGACAAAATGGCTGGCTTAGTTGTTGATTCATTTATTGGCCAACAAGAGGTCGTATTAAAAACTCTTGGAACATACTTGTCTAGTGTATTTGCTATTTCAGGAGCAACTATTCTAGGGAATGGGAAAGTAGCCTTAATAATTGATTGTAACGCTTTAATAAGGTAGGGGGAAAAATAATGACAGAGGCTTTAGAAACAGAATACTTAAAAGTAGTTGTTTTTCAATTAGCGGACAAAGAATACGTAATACCAGTAAGCCAAGTACAAGGAATTGAGAAACTGATTCATATAACAAGAGTTCCCAAGACTCCTTCTTTTGTAAAGGGTGTCATTAATTTACGAGGTGTAGTTACACCTATTATCGATTTGAAAAGCAGATTTGGTTTAGGTGAAAGTAATTTAAATGATTCCTCTCGAATTATTATAATTTCATTAGATGATATGAATGTAGGTGTCATCGTAGACTCTGCAAATGATGTGTTAGATATTTCGAAGGATTCCATTGAACCACAGCCGGAAGTAGTTGGAGGATTAGAACAAGACTTTATAGCAGGTGTTACTAAAATTGACAAGCGTCTATTAATATTGCTGCATCTAGATTTAGTTTTAAATCCTATTAAGACAGGAGCTTAGTCTAATGTTTGAAAAGCAAATTACTTCCGTCCATCTGGATGTTCTTCGAGAAATTGGGAATATTGGAGCAGCTCATGCTGCTACTGCACTGTCCATGCTATTAAACAAAAAAATAGATATGAATGTTCCTAAGGTAGAAATGGTGACCTTCGATGAAATGATGGAGCTAGCTGGCGGGGCAGAAAGTGTTGTGGCAGGTATATATCTTCGAATTGCTGGAGATGTCAATGGGAGTATGTTCTTTGTATTACCTGTAGAGCAAGCAAATCAATTTATTCGAAGATTAGTTCAAGATGACCAAATAGATTTTGAAAAGGCTCAAGTAACTGAGATTGGCGCATCTGCTCTTCAAGAACTAGGTAACATATTATCAGGCTCTTATTTATCCGCTCTTTCTGATTTTACAAAGCTAAATATTTACCCATCTGTTCCTGCATTATGTGTAGATATGGTAGGAGCAATCATTAGTTTTGGTCTTGTAGAGCTTTCACAAATAAGTGATTATGTTATTGTCATTGATACAGCTATTAGCGAAGAAGAAATGGAAAATGGAAAAAGTGTCCACGGACATTTCTTCTTACTTCCAGATCCAGAATCATTTCAGTCGATCTTTCAAGCCTTAGGAGTAGAATAATATGATGGAACAAGCTCAAATGGCAGCAGTGGTGAAGGTAGGAATTGCTGATATGAACATTGTAAAGGCTCCTCAAATTATAAGGACCACAGGCTTGGGGTCTTGTGTTGGAGTAGTTTTATATGATGATAAATCTCAGATAGCTGGTATGGTTCATATAATGCTTCCTAACTCTTCTTTAGGTAGAAGTGAAAACATTAATACGGCCAAGTTTGCTGATACGGGTATTCAAGCGCTTATTAACCTCTTAAAGCAAGAAGGGGTAAGTAGTGATAGACTTCGAGCTAAAATAGCTGGCGGTGCACAAATGTTTCAATTTTCGTCCAGTAGAGACACGATGAGAATAGGTCCTAGAAACGTAGAAGCAGTAAAAGAATATTTAAAAAAATACTCCATCCGAATAATTTCAGAAGATACTGGAGGGAATAGCGGGAGAACAATTGAGTTTGATCCTCTGACCAAGCTGTTAAATGTACGGACGGTTAACCAAGGGGTGAAAAATATTTAATGGTTGGAACGATTATGTCTAATTTTTGGATAGCGTTGCTAACATTTAGCATTCTTTTTCTCTTCTCTTACCCATTTATAGAAGGGGCAATTATTCTTATACCGATTATTTTGTGGGCTATCCTATCTTTCTTTATAACTTTTGGGGGTCGTGCAATTTTATCTTATGTACTAGACGATAGAATGAAAAAAATAGAAGTCGAGGTTCCTTTTACCCAGGATAATTCTCAAACAACGGTTGTTGGATCAAAAGAATACGCTGAAATTATAAAAGATATGATAAATGAGGAATCTTAAGTGGGGGGCGATTTTTCTTCGTCTCCCCTTTTTGTACGAAATTTTGGTATAATATCCATAAATAATAGAATGCAGTGTCGAAAGGAGGATATTTGTGTCAAAACAAAACTTGACGGAGGAGCAGCTCCTTTGGAGAAGATGGACTGAAAGCAAGGATCCTCAAGCGGGCGATTTACTTCTAAAAAAATATACTCCACTAGTTACGTATCATGTTCAACGGATAGGTGCGGGTATTCCTCAAAATGTTTCAAGAGATGAGCTCAAGAGTCTTGGCATGATGGGCTTATTTGATGCATTAAATAAGTTTGACCCTTCTAGAGATTTGAAGTTTGATACATATGCATCCTTCCGGGTAAGAGGGGCAATAATAGATGGCCTTAGAAAAGAAGACTGGCTTCCAAGATCATCACGTGAAAAAGCTAAAAAACTGGATCAGAAAATAG
The DNA here is from genome assembly GCF_056205495.1 of Psychrobacillus sp. Taxonomy (NCBI): domain Bacteria; kingdom Bacillati; phylum Bacillota; class Bacilli; order Caryophanales; family Bacillaceae; genus Psychrobacillus; species Psychrobacillus sp. The sequence continues at coordinate 2,694 of NZ_JBAEAP010000038.1, forward strand.
AAGAATTAGAGCAAAAACTAATGCGACATGCGACACCAGAAGAACTGGCCGATTTTGCAGAAATACCTTTAGAGGATGTATATCAGACTGTCCAAGAACACTTCTTTTCTAATGTTTTGTCTATAGATGAACAATTACATGATCAGGATGAAATGGATAGCAAATCCTTTGTGATCCGAGACGATACACAAACTACACCTGAACAAAAGCTGGTAAAGGACGAGCTAATTAATGACCTTGTCAATCAAATCCAACACTTAAATGAAAATGAGCAATTAGTATTAAGTTTATTTTATACAGAAGAATTAACTCTAACTGTTATCGGGGAGATGCTCGGCTTATCTACCTCGAGAATATCTCAAATACATTCTAAGGCACTTTTTAAGCTTCGGAAGCTATTAGTAAATGAAATGATGAATACCTAATGTGTGGAGGGCAGACAGATGAGTCTTAAAGGTTTGGAATTACAAATAGCTATCCCAAAGACCGTGGACGCAGGGAAAATGGCTGATCAGATGCAGCAGCAAAGCCTAGTTAACCAAGCCAACGCCCAAGCCGCGACAGAAAGGCAAATAGAAAAGAACAGAGAAACTGTTATAAAATCTAATCATATAGAAGCAGACACAAAGGGAAGCCAACAGGAGCAGGATGAGCAAGAGAAGAAAGATAGGAAAAAAGGACAAGAGAACAACAATATAAAGCATCCTTTTAAAGGGAACTTTGTGGACTATAATGGATAGGAGAAAAAATGACAACAATTATTATAATAGCACTGTTTCTTCTTCAAATTATTAGCTTTTATTTCATTGCACTATTAAATATGAAATTATCAAAATATAAAGATTTGGAAGATAGACAAGAACAAACTATGAAAGAAATAGAAGATTCATTTAGTGCTTATCTAGCAGATATGAAGGATGAAAATGATCGTCTTCTATATGAATTAAAGGAAAACAGTTTTGTTCCTCCTATAAAGGAACATGCTTCTGCAAAAGAAGAAGTTTCTACAACTATAAAAAATGATATAGATTCTTCCTTTGTGATTTCAAGGCCCCTTGTATCCAAACATAAGGTAGCAAATAGCTATGTCCAGGCTGCTAGTTTGCCAGAAAAAAAACAGCCAGTTACGATGAAAGAAAAGGTACTATATTATAGTGAAGAAGGAAAAAGTCCAATTGAAATAGCCAAATTACTTCAAATAGGAAAGACGGAAGTAGAACTTTTCTTAAAGTTTAAGTAATAAATAGTTGAAAGTATAAAATAACTATGGTATATTACAATACGGTATGAATACACACGCATTACGGATGAACTTGGCAGGTGCTCTAGAAATAGAGTAGCCAATGACAGATGATGGATGCGGAAGACTAAACCAAACCAGGAGGAAATAAAATGTCAGTAATCTCTATGAAACAACTACTTGAGGCCGGTGTACACTTCGGTCATCAAACTCGCCGTTGGAATCCAAAAATGAAAAAATACATTTTTGTTGAACGTAACGGAATCTATATCATCGATCTTCAAAAAACGGTGAAAAAATTAGAAGAAGCTTATGATTTCATGCGCCAAGTAGGTCAAGATGGCGGGAAAGTTCTTTTCGTTGGAACTAAAAAACAAGCTCAAGAAGCTATTAAAGAAGAAGCTGAACGTTCAGGTAACTACTACATCAACCAACGTTGGTTAGGTGGTACTTTAACAAACTTCGGTACTATTCAAAAACGTGTTGCACGCTTAAAAGCAATCGAAAAAATGGAAGAAGACGGTACTTTCGCTGTACTTCCTAAAAAAGAAGTTGTTCAACTTAAAAAACAACACGAACGTCTAGTTAAATTCTTAGGCGGTATCCGTGATATGGAAGCTGTTCCAGATGTAATGTTCGTAGTTGACCCACGTAAAGAGCGTATTGCAGTAGCAGAAGCTCGTAAATTGAACATTCCATTAGTAGGAATTGTTGATACTAACTGTGACCCAGATGAAATCGACTATGTAATCCCTGCAAATGACGATGCAATCCGTGCAGTAAAATTATTAACTGCTAAAATGGCGGATGCATTACTAGAAGCAAGACAAGGTGAAGATGCAGAAGTA
>NZ_JBAEAP010000039.1:0-14543 GCF_056205495.1 Psychrobacillus sp.
TCAAAGAAGTAATAGTATAAAATAGAAGTATATATTTTATATTAACATTTCCTAAGATAAGGACGGTAGAATACATGAAAATGCCTATAATAGAAATAATAAATAGTTACTATCCATCATTGACTAACTCAGAGCAAAAAGTAGCAACATTTGTCCAAGAAAATTTGGGTAAGGTTATTTATTATTCGGTAACAGATTTAGCCGATGAAGCAGGCGTTGGAGAAACTACTGTACTTAGATTTTGTAGGAAGATAGGATTAAAAGGATATCAAGAATTTAAACTAACGATTGCTCAAAACTTGTCTGAGGGTGAAAGAGACAAAGATAACTCGGAAGCATCTAATTTTATCCAATCCATTAGAGGGAATACCATTAAGGCAATAGAAAATACAGCTTCCATGATTATTGAGAACGATTTAGAGGCAGCTATCGAACTATTGAATAAGGCTCGAACCATTAGTTTCTTTGGAGTTGGTACCTCTGGAATAACTGCATTAGACGCAAAAAGTAGATTGTTAAGAATCGGTAGACCTTCAGAAGCAATTACGGATTCACATTTACAAGCTATGTCTGCGGCCACGCTTACTGCAGAGGATGTAGTAGTTGGCCTTAGTATATCTGGAAGTACTAGGGATACATTGGAGGCGCTAGAGATAGCTAAAATGGCTGGAGCAAAAATCATTGCCATTACGTATTATTCACGTTCCCCTATTACTCAATTTGCAGATATTGTCTTACTAGGCGGAGCAAAAGAGTCTCCATTGGAAGGTGGATCATTAACGGCTAAAATTTCTCAGCTTTTTATCGTCGATCTTTTATGCACAGGATTAGCGTTACAATCAAAAGATAAATCACTAGAGATGAAGCAGAAAACCGCAAAGGCTGTTGTAAACAAAATCTATTAATCGTCTTAAGGCTTATGAGATATAGTTAATGGGGGCTCCCGGGTATTAAATTTAATACTAGGGAGTTTATTTCTTTCTGTATAATCTATATAAAATATCATTCAGATAACGAATGTTGTATTGAAAATTCTCCACACGTAACAATCCCATCTTTACCCTCAGAGTTGAAATTTACTCTCATTCAAATTCAAAATGCCCTTCCTTCTTAACCAATCAATAAATGCTCTGTAGTTCCCTTCTTTTTCAACTTTCTACATTAATTGAATACCGGTATATAGAATGAAATCCATTTTACATGTTTCCATACTCCATGCAGGTTCCTTGATTATATATGTTCATAAAGGGTATATATTAGAATATCTTCTACCTATGAGGAACTATTATTTAAAGGAGTTGGAAGAATGTTAGAAAATGCATGGATTATGGTGTTGACTATCTTTGTCATTAACATTGTATACGTTACGTTATCCACTACTAGGATGATTCTTACACTTAAGGGGTATCGATATATTGCTGCATTTATGAGTATTGTAGAGGTCACTGTATATGTAGTAGGGCTTGGCCTAGTGTTAGATAACTTGGATGCTATTCAAAATTTAGTCGCATATGCACTTGGTTTTGGTACAGGAATCATTGTTGGTTCTAAGCTTGAGGAAAAAATGTCTTTAGGATATATTATGGTTAATGCTATTTCTGTAGAAAGTGATGTAAACCAATTATCCAATATTCTCCGAGAAGAGGGGTATGGAGTTACCGATTGGACGGTAAATGGTTTAGCAGGGCATAGACAAGCCCTTCAAATATTAACTCCTAGGAAATATGAGAAAAAGCTATATGATCGATTAAAGGAAATTGATCCGAAAATCTTTATTATTGCACATGAGCCAAAAACCATTCATGGAGGGTTCTGGGTCAAGACAATTAGGAAAGGAAAGCTATTTAGATGAAGCAAGAAACACAATGGTTTGAAGTGCAAGAAAATGAAAGCATTGCAGCCTGTATGGAAAAGATGGCAGAGCAGGGCTTTCAAGTGGTTGGTAGGAGAGAAGAGCCTTTGTTCGCAGAGGTGGATGGACAACCTGTTCCTATCAGGCAAATTATTCAATTAAAAGGTATTAAAGAAAAGAAATAATAGAAAACACATCAAAAACCGAACATTATAGTTTTCTGAAAATTTATTGTTCGCTTTTAGGCGTTGACGTTACTATCTAGACTTGTTAGAATATTAATAGTAATAGAACGATTTAATCCCCATATATGCTAAAGAATTGGCTTTAGCGTTTCTACCAAGTCACCGTAAATGACAGGACTATGAGGGAAAGCGACTTTTGGAAACTGCTAAAAGGGTGTGTTCTTCTATGCATATGCAAGTATCAAACACCCTTACCATGTTCCTCAAGTAAACTGCTTTTCTTCTTAAAGAAAGTAGTTTATTTGAGGAATTTTTTGTTTAAAAGGAAGGGACGAGAATAATGGACGCAAAAATTGGTGTAATTATGGGTAGTTCTAGTGATTGGGAAACGATGAAGCATAGCTGTGAAATATTAGATGAGTTACATATTCCATATGAGAAACAGGTGGTATCTGCACATCGTACTCCTGATCTTATGTTTGAATATGCGGAACAAGCCCGAGGAAGAGGGATTCAGGTAATTATTGCAGGAGCAGGAGGAGCGGCACATTTACCAGGAATGGTGGCGGCAAAGACGACACTTCCGGTTATAGGTGTACCAGTACAATCCAAGGCATTGAATGGATTAGATTCTTTGTTATCAATTGTTCAAATGCCTGGAGGAGTTCCAGTAGCTACGGTGGCAATAGGCAAGGCCGGTGCTATAAATGCCGGTTTACTTGCTGCACAAATTCTTTCCATTCAAAATGATGAAATTGCTATTCGGTTAGAAAATAGAAGAGAAGCAATTAAAAAAAATGTCATAGAAAGTAATGGTGAGCTACGATGAAGACAATCTATCCGGGACAAACAATAGGGATTATTGGCGGGGGACAGCTCGGCAGAATGATGGCCCTTGCAGCCAAGGAAGCGGGATTCAAAGTGGCTGTCCTTGAACCAAAGATGGACTCTCCTTGTGGCCAGATTGCAGATATTCAAATTGTTGCGCCATATAATGATGAGGCAGCTTTAGAAGAGCTTGCCGAAGTTAGTGAAGTTATAACCTATGAATTTGAAAATATAGATTATGAAGGTTTAAAGAGACTTACAGAAATTGCTTATGTTCCTCAAGGAGCGGAGCTTGTAAAAATTACACAAGATCGTATTTTGGAGAAGAGATCGATTCGATTAGCTGGAGTGCCAGTGGCAAAATTTATAGAGGTACAAAGCTTTGAGGAGCTATCATCCAACATAGATAATATCGGCTATCCATGCGTGGTGAAAACTACACGTGGAGGGTATGATGGAAAAGGACAGCAGATTGTTAATAATAAAGAAGAGTTAAAACTAGCTAAGCCTCTTTTTCAACACTCACCATGTATAGCGGAAGCATTTGTACCATTTACTAAAGAAATTTCAGTAATTGTACAAAGAAACGGAAATGGAGAAACGTATTGCTTACCAATCGGAGAAAACATTCATGTGAACCATATTTTACATGAAACTATAGTGCCAGCGAGAATTAGTAAATCTCTATCTCAAAAAGCGGTAGAGGCTGCGGAAGTAATTGCGAACCATTTGAATCTTGTAGGAACGCTTGCTGTAGAAATGTTTGTGCTTGAAGGAGACAAAATATTAATAAATGAGTTAGCTCCTAGACCTCATAATTCAGGTCACTATTCTATAGAAGCTTGTAATGTATCTCAATTCCAACAGCATATAAGAGCTGTGTGTGGTTGGCCTTTAAGACAACCGAAGCTATGGACGAACTCAATTATGGTGAACATACTAGGACAGCATGTTATTCCTGTAACCAACTCGCTCAGCAAGTATCCGAATTGGTCGCTACACTTGTATGGCAAAAGTGAGGCTATGGAAAACAGGAAGATGGGACACGTTACGATTCTTTCGGACGATATTGAGAAAACACTAGTAGAAATCGAACAATCAAAAATTTGGTCTTAATTTGGAGGAATAAAAATGATAGAACGTTATACACGCCCTGAAATGGGAGCGATTTGGACAGAAGAAAACAAATACAATGCCTGGTTAGAGGTAGAAATTTTAGCCTGTGAGGCATGGGCAGAAATAGGTGATATTCCAAAGGAGGATGTCGCACTTCTTCGTAAAAATGCTTCCTTTTCGGTAGACCGTATTTTAGAGATTGAACAAGAGACAAGACATGATGTTGTAGCATTCACTCGTGCAGTATCTGAAACATTAGGAGAAGAGCGTAAATGGGTACATTATGGATTAACTTCTACAGACGTAGTCGATACTGCTCTTTCTTATGTGATTAAACAAGCGAACAGTATACTACGAAAAGACATTCAAAGCTTTATCGAAATCTTAGAAAATAAAGCAAAAGAACATAAATATACGGTAATGATGGGACGTACTCATGGTGTTCATGCAGAGCCGACTACATTCGGTTTAAAGCTAGCACTATGGACAGAAGAAATGAAGCGTAACCTGGAGCGCTTTGAAGCAGCAGCTAAAGTAATTGAGACAGGTAAGATGTCAGGAGCGGTTGGTACGTATGCAAATATCGATCCATTTGTAGAGCAGTACGTATGTGAAAAGCTCGGATTAGCAGCTTCTCCAATCTCTACTCAAACCTTACAGCGTGATCGTCATGCTCAATATTTAAGTGTAATAGCGCTAGTAGCTACTTCTATCGAAAAATTTGCTACAGAGATTCGTGGACTGCAAAAGTCCGAAACTCGTGAAGTAGAAGAGTTTTTCTCAAAAGGACAAAAGGGTTCATCAGCAATGCCACATAAACGTAATCCAATTGGATCTGAAAATATGGTTGGGATGGCAAGACTTATTCGTGGTTATATGATGACTGCCTATGAAAACGTAGCGCTATGGCATGAAAGAGATATCTCTCATTCATCTGCAGAGCGTGTAATCTTACCGGATGCAACCATTGCATTGAACTATATGTTGAATCGTTTTAGTAACATTGTGAAGAACCTTACCGTGTTCCCTGAGAACATGAAACGTAATATGGATTCCACGTTAGGTTTAATATATTCACAGCGAGTTTTACTTGCATTGATCGACAAAGGGCTGGCGCGCGAAACAGCATACGATACGGTACAGCCACTTGCTATGAAGGCATGGGAATCTCAAAAGGCATTCCGTAGCTTTGTGGATGCAGATGAAAAAATTACTTCATTATTAACTAAAGAAGAATTGGATGATTGCTTTGACTACAATTACCACATTCAGCACGTCGATATGATTTTTGACCGCTTAGGCTTAAATAAATAGAGTTAACAAAAACATCAAGACATATCTGATTATATGGGGGAAACTATCGTGATAAAAGGCGATCTATTATACGAAGGTAAAGCAAAAAGATTATATGCAACGGAGAACGAAGAAGTTCTCTACGTTACATATAAGGATAGTGCAACTGCATTTAACGGAGAGAAGAAGGCAGAAATCAATGGTAAGGGCATATTAAATAACAAAATTACTACTATTCTTTTCGAACAGCTAAAGAAGTATGGGATTGAATCTCATTTTATTGAGCAGCTTTCTGAAAATGACCAACTGGTAAAGAAAGTAGAGATTATCCCGCTTGAGGTTGTTGTAAGAAATATAGCTGCCGGAAATCTTTCTAAGAGACTTGGTTTGGAAGAGGGGACCCTTCTAAAACATCCAATTGTTGAGTTTTATCTAAAGGATGACGAGCTTGGTGACCCACTTTTAACAAATGCACATTTAGATTTATTGGAAATTGCTTCTTCTGAAGAAATAGATACGCTTCAAACGATGGCACTTAAGGTTAACCAAGTGCTTCTCCCAATATTCTCTGATATTGGTGTTACTTTAGTAGATTTCAAATTAGAGTTTGGTAAAACAGCTGACGGTTCTATTTTGCTTGCCGATGAAATCTCTCCGGATACTTGTAGGTTATGGGACAAGGAAACAAACCAAAAACTAGATAAAGACGTGTTCAGACGCAATTTAGGAAGCTTAACAGAGGTTTATGAAATTATACTTTCCCGCTTAGGAGGACTATCAAAATGAAAAAAGTTAAAGTATATGTGACACTTCGTGAAAGTGTTTTAGATCCACAGGGGAGCGCAGTAATGGGCGCATTACATTCTATGGAATACAAAGAAGTTACTGACGTACGAATTGGTAAATATCTGGAGCTCCAAATTGAAGAAGGAACACGAGATTTAGATGCGATGATTAGAGAGATGTGTGAAAAGCTGTTAACGAATACAGTAATCGAAGACTATCGTTACGAGGTTGAGGAGGCTGTAAGCAAATGAAGTTCGCAGTCATCGTATTTCCAGGATCCAACTGTGATTTAGATATGTATCATGCGATTAAGGACGAGCTTGGAGAAGAAGTGGAGTATGTTTGGCATGATGAGAAGGATTTAAGTGGATTTGACGCAATTTTATTGCCGGGTGGTTTCTCTTATGGGGACTACCTACGCTGTGGAGCTATTTCTCGATTCTCTAATATTATGTCGGAGGTAGTGAAGGCTGCTGAAGCTGGAAAGCCTGTGCTAGGCGTATGTAATGGATTCCAAGTGCTGACAGAGGCTGGTCTTTTACCTGGAGCTTTATTGCGCAATAAAGACTTGAAGTTTATGTGCCGTACCGTTGATTTAAAGGTAGTAAACAACGAAACCCAATTTACTTCTGCCTATGAGAAGAATGATGTGATTCAAGTCCCGATTGCTCACGGGGAAGGGAATTATTATTGCGATGAGCTAACGCTGTTGTCCTTAAAGGAAAACAACCAAATCGTCTTTACCTATGCTTCTGACAATCCAAATGGAAGTATAGAAGATATCGCAGGCATTGTGAACGAACGAGGTAATGTACTTGGGATGATGCCTCACCCAGAGCGTGCTGTAAGCGAATTGATGGGTGGAAGCGATGGATTAGCATTATTCAAATCTATTTTGAAACAGTGGAGGGAATCTCATGTCAGTCATGCTTGAACCAAATGCGGAGCAGATTAAAGAACAAAAGCTATATGCTCAAATGGGAATGTCCGATGAAGAATTTGCGATGGTGGAAAAAATCCTAGGAAGACTGCCTAATTATACAGAGACCGGTTTATTCTCTGTTATGTGGTCGGAGCACTGCTCTTATAAAAATTCTAAGCCAGTTCTACGTAAATTCCCTACAAAAGGACCTCAGGTTTTACAAGGGCCAGGCGAGGGTGCAGGTATTGTAGACATTGGTGATGGGCAGGCTGTAGTTTTTAAAATGGAATCGCATAACCATCCCTCTGCAATCGAGCCTTATCAAGGAGCCGCAACTGGAGTGGGCGGAATTATTCGAGATGTCTTTTCAATGGGAGCACGTCCAATTGCTATGTTAAATTCTTTGCGATTTGGTGAACTAAAAACACCACGCGTTAAATATTTGTTTGAAGAAGTAGTGGCAGGTATTGCTGGCTATGGTAACTGTATAGGAATTCCAACAGTTGGTGGAGAGATTCAATTTGATGATTGCTATGAGGGTAACCCGCTAGTGAATGCTATGTGCGTAGGCTTAATCAATCATGAGGATATCCAAAAAGGAATTGCAGCTGGTGAAGGTAATACAGTGATGTATGCTGGAGCAAAAACAGGACGTGATGGAATTCATGGTGCGACATTCGCCTCGGAAGAATTGACGGAAGCTTCTGAAGAAAAGCGTCCTGCAGTTCAAGTAGGGGATCCATTTATGGAAAAGCTTTTATTAGAAGCTTGTCTAGAGGTTATTAAATCGGATGCAATTATCGGAATTCAAGACATGGGAGCAGCTGGTTTAACTTCTTCCTCAGCAGAAATGGCTTCAAAAGCTGGGCACGGAGTAGAGATGAACTTAGACTTTGTTCCACAGCGCGAAACTGGTATGACTGCCTATGAAATGATGCTATCCGAATCACAGGAACGCATGCTAATCGTTGTTAAAAAGGGCCGTGAAGAAGAAATCGTTGAGGTTTTTGAAAAGTATGGTCTAGATTGTATTGCTGTAGGTAAGGTTACGAATGACAAAATGCTGCGTCTTGTTCATAAGGGTGAGATTGTAGCAGAGGTTCCAGCAGATGCACTTGCTGAGGAAGCTCCGGTTTATCATAAGCCATCTAAGATTCCTGCTTATTACACAGAGTTCCAAGCTATGGAAAACAAAGAACCTGTAGTAACGAACTATAACGAGACTCTTTTAAAGCTTCTTCAACAGCCGACAATTGCTTCAAAGGAATGGGTTTACGACCAATATGACTATCAGGTTAGAACTAGTACAGTAGTAACTCCTGGTTCTGATGCAGCTGTTGTACGTGTTCGTGGGACAAATAAAGGCCTTGCTATGACGACAGATTGCAACTCCCGCTATATTTATTTAGATCCAGTAGTCGGAGGGAAAATTGCAGTGGCAGAGGCAGCTCGTAATGTCGTGTGTTCAGGTGCTAAGCCACTTGCTATTACTGACTGTCTGAATTTTGGAAACCCGGAAAACCCAGAAATATTCTGGCAGCTAGATCAATCAGCAGAAGGTATAGCTGCTGCTTGTATCGCCTTAGACTCACCGGTAATTGGAGGGAATGTGTCCCTTTATAATGAAAGAAGTGGAACAGCTGTTTATCCAACACCAACCATTGGTCTTGTAGGATTAGTAGAGGATTTGGCTCATGTAACAACTCAATTTGTTAAACAAGCAGGAGATCTCGTTTATTTGATTGGCGACACTAAAACGGAATTTGGTGGCTCGGAGCTACAAAAATTAGTAGAAGGACGTATTTTTGGGCAAGCACCTTCCATCGATTTAGAGGTAGAAGCCACTCGTCAAGAAGCCCTACTCGCAGCTATTAAAGCTGGTCTTATCCAGTCTGCTCATGATATTGCAGAGGGTGGTTTTGCAGTAGCATTAGCTGAAAAAGCATTTGGCGCTAAAGGTCTTGGAGTAGAAGTGACGGTTCAGGGTTCTGCAGTAACGACTTTATTTAGTGAATCGCAATCCCGTTTCATCGTGACGATCAAGCCAGAGGATGCTGCTCAGTTTGAAGCAATTGTAGAAGATGCTGTGAAAATTGGCCAGGTAACTGATACAAATAATCTAGTAATCTCTCAAGAAGACGGAACTACATGGATCAGCGGTTCTGTTGACGAATTCCGTTCCGCTTGGAAAGGAGCCATACCATGCTTGCTGAACTCAGAGGCTTAAATGAAGAATGTGGTGTGTTTGGTATTTGGGGTCACACCCAGCCAGCGGCCATGAGTTATTATGGACTGCATGCATTACAGCACCGAGGACAGGAGGGTGCAGGGATCGTTGTAACCGATGGCAAATCCTTACGCGCGGTAAAAGGCGAAGGCCTTGTGAATGACGTGTTTAATAATGGAAAGCTGGAGCAGCTGGAAGGGCACTCGGCTATTGCTCATGTTCGTTATGCAACAGCAGGAGGATCTGGACTAGAGAATGTACAGCCTTTGCTATTTAATTCCACGACAGGCAGCTTAGCCATTGCGCACAATGGTAACATCGTCAATGCTACTCGTTTGAAGCGTAACCTAGAACAGCAAGGAAGTATTTTTCAAACCACTTCAGATACAGAAGTGCTTGCTCACTTATTAAAGAAGAGTAAACTACCCTCCTTTGAAGAGCGTGCAAAGCAATCACTTCGATTACTAGAAGGAGCCTTTGCCTTCATCATTCTGACCGAGGATGGCATGCTAGTCGCACAGGATCCGCAAGGCATGCGTCCACTTTCCCTAGGGAAATTAGACGATGCTTGGGTAGTAGCTTCTGAAACAAGTGCCTTCGATTTAATCGGAGCAGAGCTAGTACGCTCTATCCATCCAGGAGAGCTTTTAATTATTAATGACGAAGGTTGTCGTTCGGAACGTTATATTGAAAAAAAGGACCGTGCGATATGTACAATGGAGTATGTCTACTTTTCTCGTCCGGACTCTGATATAGATGGCATAAATATTCATATGGCAAGAAAGCGTTTAGGAAAGCAACTAGCAAATGAGGTATTCATCGATGCAGACGTGGTAACAGGTGTCCCAGACTCCAGTATTTCTGCAGCAATAGGATTTTCAGAATCAACGGGTATTCCGTATGAGCTAGGTTTGATCAAAAACCGTTATGTGGGCCGTACGTTTATCCAGCCATCGCAGGACTTACGTGAGCGTGGAGTTAAGATGAAGCTATCACCAGTTCGTCAAGTCGTGAAAGGCAAGCGTGTGGTTATGGTTGATGACTCTATCGTTCGTGGAACTACCTCTAGAAGAATTGTAAATATGCTAAAGGAGGCAGGAGCGACAGAAGTTCACGTAGTTATTAGTTCTCCTCCTTTAAAAAATCCGTGCTTTTATGGGATAGATATTAGTTCTGATTCTGAACTGATTGCAGCAAATAATTCTATTGAAGAAATGCGTGAATTGATTGGTGCAGATTCCCTTTCCTTCTTATCGGTGGAGGGAATGGTAGAAGCGATTGGTAGACCAGACGGTGAAAAAAATTGTGGTCATTGCTTAGCTTGCTTTACTGGAGAATACCCGACAGATATATTTCCAGACACAAAATTACCACATGAAAAAGAGCTTGTTCGATAGGAGGATTATAGATGTCAAAAGCATATGAAAAAGCTGGTGTAAATATTGAAGCTGGCTATGAAGCAGTTGAACGCATGAAATCACATGTCGAACGTACAGCTAGAAAAGGAATCATGGGTACTTTTGGTGGCTTTGGAGGAATGTTCGACTTATCTTCTTTAAATTATAAAGAACCAGTCTTAATCTCTGGGACTGATGGTGTAGGAACAAAGCTTAAGCTTGCCTTTATGATGGACAGTCACGACACAATTGGTATCGATTGTGTTGCTATGTGTGTAAATGACATCGTTGCACAAGGAGCAGAGCCTTTATTTTTCTTAGATTATGTAGCAGTAGGTAAGGCAGTACCGACTCGTATCGAACAAATTGTAAAGGGCGTTGCAGATGGATGTGTTCAGTCTGGTGCAGCCTTAATAGGCGGAGAAACGGCAGAAATGCCAGGGCTTTATGAAGAGAATGAGTACGATTTAGCGGGGTTTGCTGTTGGTGCTTGTGAAAAAGCGAAAATAGTAACAGGTGAGCAGATTAGCGAAGGAGATGTATTAGTTGGTATAGCCTCTAGTGGTGTTCATTCCAATGGATATTCTCTTGTACGTAAAATAGTATTTGAAGAGCAAGGGTATACAGCAGATACGATAGTGGAGGGTTTTGAGGACCTTGGAGAAATTGGCAAGGCTCTCTTAACTCCTACTAAGATTTATGCAAAACCAGTAATGGATTTACATCAACAATTAAACATCCATGGTATGGCGCATGTAACCGGAGGAGGGTTCTATGAAAACCTTCCACGGATGATGCCTGAGGGGTTGGCAACTGAAATAGATCTTGGCTCCTGGGAAGTGCTACCGATATTCCAATTCCTCAAGGAAAAGGGGCAGCTGACTGATAGGGATCTTTACAATGTATTTAATATGGGAATTGGCTTTGTACTAGCTTTGGCTGAGGAAGAGGCAGAAAAGGCGATTGCTATAGCTGAGACTCATGGAGAAAAAGCATACACAATCGGTCGTGTGGTAAAAGGGGAAGGCGTTCTATTCAACGGAACACATGACGGGAGTATAGTGTAATGAGTACAGGCCCAAAGTTTGCCGTCTTTGCTTCAGGAAGCGGCACTAATTTTCAAGCAATCTATGATGCATTTAAGACGGGTAAGCTGGTAGGTGAACCCGTCTTAGTTGTAACAAACAAACCAGATGCATATGTAGTAAAACGTGCAAAGGCAGTAGGAATTGAAACGCTAATATGTAAGCCTTCCGATTTTTCTACAAAGGAAGCTTATGAGCAGGAAATTTTAAACCAATTACAAGAGTTACAGGTAGAATGGCTAGTGCTTGCTGGTTACATGAGATTGGTTGGCAATGTGTTATTGGATGCCTATCCGAATCGTATAGTTAATATTCATCCTTCCTTGTTACCCGCCTTTCCTGGAAAAGACGCTATAGGACAGGCAATGGAGCATGGTGTGAAAGTTACTGGGGTCACCGTGCACTTAGTAGACGCAGGCATGGATACAGGACCAATATTAGCTCAATGTGCTGTAGACGTCGTATGTGATGACCGAAAGAAGACTGAGGAAAGAATCCATGCAGTAGAGCATGAATTATACGTAAAGACCTTGCAACAGCTGTGGAGCTAGCCGACCTTGCTTTCTGCCAGCATAGAGCTTATGGAAAGATAACTTATTTAAAAATTAGGACCAATAGATCACAGATTTGCGCTTTCGGCGGACGCTTTCCGTGGGGTGAGCGATAAGCCATCCCCCGTCGCTTACGCGCGTGGTTGGGATGTCTTATCTGTCTCACTCATCCCACTGGAGTCGCCTCCTACAGCTTTAATCACATGTAGTGCAGGTAGGGAAATTAGAAGGGCAAAGTTAAATTAATCCTTTATTTTATGTTATGCATGAAACTTAACATATTTAACTTTCACTAGAGGGGCTAACGAATAATTTACAATTGCTGTGGAGCTACCCCCGTACTTTTCATTTAAATATTTAATATCGATTTTTCAAAAAATTAGGAGGAATTATTGTGTCTAAACGTGCGTTAATCAGTGTATCTGATAAATCAGGAATTCTTGAGTTTGCAAAAGAGCTGGAACAGCTTGGGTATGAAATTTTATCAACTGGAGGTACCAAATCATTTTTAGAGAAAAATGGAGTTGCTATTACCTCTGTTGACCAAGTAACTAATTTTCCAGAGATTTTGGATGGTCGAGTAAAAACATTAAACCCAATGATTCACGGTGGATTACTAGCAAAGCATGATGATCCCTCTCACCAAGCTCAATTAGAAGAACATAACATAACCCCAATCCAAGTGGTTTGCGTAAACCTTTATCCTTTCCGTGAAACTATTTCAAAACCTGATGTAGCATTTGAAGATGCTATTGAAAACATCGATATTGGTGGACCGTCTATGCTACGCTCAGCAGCTAAAAATCATCAGTATGTAACAGTAGTTACTGATACAACTGATTACGAAGAAGTGTTAAGTCAGCTAAAAGAAACTGGAGAAACTACTATTGAAACACGTCGTAGACTTGCAGCTAAAGTATTCCGTCACACAGCAGCTTATGATGCGTTAATCGCAGATTATATGACAAATCTTACGGGAGAAGAATTCCCTGAGCTATTAACTCTTACATATGAACGTAAGCAAGCTTTACGTTACGGAGAAAATCCTCATCAACAGGCTGCATTCTACAAACGCCCACTTGGTTCTGATTTCTCGATCGCATCTGCTAAGCAATTACACGGTAAGGAGCTTTCTTATAACAATATCCAAGATGCAAATGCTGCTATCCAAATTGTTAAGGAATTTGAATTACCAGCTGCAGTTGCTGTGAAGCATATGAATCCATGTGGAGTAGGTACAGGAAACACAATCTCCGAGGCATTCCAAAAAGCTTATGAAGCAGATTCTACATCTATTTTTGGAGGAATTGTGGCTTTAAACCGTGAAGTGGATGCTACTACTGCTAAAACATTAGCAGGCATTTTCTTAGAGATTATTATTGCTCCGTCCTTCTCCGAGGAAGCCATTGCAATGCTAACTGCTAAGAAGAACATTCGTCTTTTAACTATTTCCTATGAGCAAACGAAAAAAGACAAATGGAATACGGTCTCAGTAGAGGGTGGATTATTAATACAATCTCCAGATACTTACGGGTTAAAAGATGCAGATGTTCGAGTAGTTACAGAACGTCAGCCTACAGAGGAAGAATGGAAATCGATGACATTGGGATGGAATGTAGTAAAGCATGTTAAATCTAACGCCATCGTGGTAGCGAATGAAGAGATGACAGTAGGTGTAGGAGCAGGCCAGATGAACCGTGTAGGATCTGCTAAAATCGCTCTTGAACAAGCAGGTGATCTTGCAAAAGGAGCTAGTCTTGCATCAGATGCTTTCTTCCCTATGAATGATACGGTAGAGGCAGCTGCCAAAGCTGGTGTTACAGCAATTATTCAAACTGGTGGATCTGTGAAAGACCAAGATTCAATTGATAAAGCAAACGAGTATGGAATTGCGATGGTATTTACTGGCGTGCGCCATTTTAAACATTAAGGAGGCTTCCCACATTCATGAATATTCTTGTTATTGGTAGTGGAGGGAGAGAGCATGCAATTGCTAAGCAGTTCCATCTATCTCCGTCTGTTCAGAAAGTATTTGTAGCACCTGGGAACTCTGGGATGGAAAAGGACGTTCAGATTGTTCCAATTGATGCATTAGCTTTTGACGAGTTAGCCAAGTTTGCAAAAGAAAACAACATCGATTTAACGTTTGTTGGACCAGAACAACCGCTTGCAGAAGGGATTGTAGATTTCTTCGAAGCTCAAGGCTTACGTATATTTGGCCCAACTAAGGCTGCTGCAAAAATTGAAGGAAGTAAAACTTTTGCAAAAGAATTAATGGACAAATATAAAATTCCGACAGCT
>NZ_JBAEAP010000040.1:0-4777 GCF_056205495.1 Psychrobacillus sp.
CGTCATACCTTCCTCTACAAGCTGCTTTACGGCCTCTAATATGTAAGCACGAGACTGAGGATCTATTCCTACAGTAGGCTCATCCATAATGAGAAAGGAAGGCTTATGCAGTAAAGCCGCTCCAATGTTAAGTCTACGCTTCATCCCACCGGAAAAGGTTTTTACTCTGTCCTTTCTCCGATCACTTAAACCAATCTTTTCAAGCACATCCTCCACCCGTGCTTCTAAATCTTTTCCTTTCAGTCCATAAATTCGTCCAAAAAACTCTAGGTTCTCTTTTGCTGTAAGCTCTGGGTACAAGGCTATTTCTTGAGGTACTACCCCTAAATTCTTACGAAGCATTTGAGGATTCTCCTCAATGGAGGTCCCATTCCAAAGAATTGTTCCACTTGTAGGTTTCATTAATGATGAAAGCATGGATATAGTAGTTGATTTTCCTGCTCCATTCGGACCTAAGAGTCCAATTGATTCTCCTGCACCAAGCTCCAAATTTATCTTTTTCACTACTTCTTTTGCTTTAAACTTCTTCTGAAGATTTTTTGCTTGAAGCATTTTTCCCATCTCCTTAAGTCTAAATTCCCACCTTGATTATATCAGACTATTCAAACACCTTATATGTACATTTCATTTTGCTAATTACTTATGCTTATAGGTTTACTCAATATGTTACAATTCTTCTTTCTTTTAACTAAATCGGCTATACTAGAAAAGACAGACATAAAAGGGTTGGGGGTGTAATTTTGGCTGCAAGTATATACGGTTTTGTTGGTACGGGCATACTAATTTTAAATATTTCTTTGGCAATCGCCTTAATATTTTTAGAGAGAAGAGATGCGTCCTCCACCTGGGCATGGATTTTAGTTCTATTCTTCATCCCGATCCTAGGTTTCGGTATTTATTTACTGTTTGGAAGAAGATTGCGACGCAAAACCCTTTTTCGCTGGGAAGGGAAAAGTAAAATAGGTATTGATAAATTAATTGAGTTTCAAATGGAAGCTATTGAAGATGAATCCTTTGATTTTAGATTAGATGACGCTAGTCATTACAAAGAGTTGATTATTATGCATCTCAATAATAACCATGCCGTTTTAACGCAGGATAACAAAGTAGATATCTTTACAGACGGGCGTGAAAAGTTTGATGCCCTCTTGTTCGATCTAGAAAACGCAAAGGATCATATACACATTCAATATTATATTTTCCGTTTAGATAATTTAGGACAAGAGATTTATAAGGTTCTACTAGCAAAAGCTAAACAAGGAGTAAAGGTTCGCATACTGTATGACGATACAGGCTCTCGCTCTTTACGAAAGCGACACTTTCATGAGCTCATTAAGCTAGGCGGACGCGTGGAAGCATTCTTTCCATCCATTCTTCCATTGATCAACCCACGGATGAATTACCGAAACCATCGCAAAATAGTAGTCATTGATGGACGAATTGGTTACATAGGAGGATTCAATGTCGGTGATGAATACTTAGGTAAGAAAAAGAAATTCGGGTATTGGAGAGATACGCACCTTAGAATTGAAGGAAGCTCCGTTCATCCGCTCCAAACTCGTTTTATACTCGATTGGAACCAAGCTTCTGCAGAACACGATATCGAATATTCCGATCGTTTTTTCCCAGCTATCCCATTGAAGGGTTCTGTTGGACTACAGATTGTTTCGAGTGGACCTGATTCTGAGTGGGAGCAAATTAAAAATGGTTATTTAAAATTAATCATGATGGCTAAGAAATACATTTATATTCAGTCTCCCTATTTCATACCAGATGCTAGCTTTATGGATACTCTCCGTGTAGCTTGTCTTTCAGGCATAGACGTAAGAATTATGATACCTAACAAGCCTGACCATTTATTTGTATACTGGGCGACCTATTCATATGTTGGAGAGCTTATCAAAGCCGGGGCAAAAGTATTCATTTATGAAAATGGATTCCTACATACGAAAATGATTGTTATTGATGATGAAGCTTCTACTGTGGGTACTGCAAATATAGACGTTCGAAGCTTCAAGTTAAATTTCGAGGTAAACGCATTTATTTATGACAATGAAACTTCCCATCAATTAGCGGAGTTATTTGAAGAGGACATGAAGCTTTCTACAGAACTTACTTGGGAACTTTATGAAAAGCGATCGACTATGATTAAGTTTAAGGAATCACTTGCTCGACTGATATCTCCAATTTTATAAGACTATGATTGATAAAAAGACACTAAGCCATTGTCTTAGTACAAGAAAAAGATCCCACGAATGATGGGATCTTTTTCTTATATACCTAAATATTCTTCTAATGTTGTATTTGCTTCATATATTTTAGCTGCATGGTCCAATCCTACAAATCTAAAATGCCAAGGCTCATACATATACCCTGTAATTTTTTCTTTTCCATTCGGAAAACGCATAATAAATCCATATTTATGGGCGTTAGAAGCTACCCATTGACCAGCTGGCGTCTCTCCAAAGCTCTCTCTTGCGAAGTGCTGCTCAAAGTGTAATTCTCCAATATCGAAGGCAAGCCCGGTTTGATGCTCAGAGTACCCAGGGCGAGCGCTATATCGATCTGCAGCTTCCACTCCATCATTGCTCACATATCTATTATATAGCTGCTGTTGATAGTCAAAAGAACGGTATGTACTAAATGCTACTAATTCGTAACCGGAAAGCCTTGCTTCAGCTGCCATTGCTTCGAAAGCTTGTCTTGCTTCTTTACTTTCCCCAGGCGCATAAGTGGCAGGTAGGGGATATTGCTTGCTTGCTATTAAAATTCCATCTACATAGGTAGGCTCGGCAGGTAAAGTTTCATTGCCTTCATAGCCTTTTGCCCCTGAACGATCTACTTCTTCTATAGGCTCCTCTACAATTGGAGGCTCCTCTTTTACTGGATCTTTTGCTTCCTCTATTACTTGCGTTGGTTTCTCTAGTTCAACCTCAGGTTTTTCTTCCTGAACTGTAATACCTAACGCCTTTAAACTTTTATCTATATTCCAATCATTTATACCAATCCATCCCACGGCACTTACAACTATTAAACCCAAAATAATACTAGCTACTATTTTTGGCCACTTTCTTTTCTTTTTTGCCTTCATTAAACTAAATCTTGATTGCATCCCTTGCTCTTCCTTCTTTCCAATTAGCGATATTACTAGTTTAACATTTTTCATAGAACTTATCCCTAATCAAATTAAAATGCTTTATAATGTTATTAAACTCGTTTCAAAATTGTAACTTATGCAGAAATAAAATCGTACCAAAAATTAAATCTAGACAGTTATTACAGCTAGTTAACTCATTTACTTAGCTTTAATAAGTCGAAAGTAAAGAGGTCATTCTATGAAGTCTCAAAAATGGTTATCCATTAATTTTTTCACGTTCTTCTTCACATGGGGAGTGTTTATGCCCTATTGGACCGGTTATTTAACCAATGCTAAAGGCCTTAGTGTCACCTCTGCTAGTGTTATTATGGGTGCCGGAATGCTTGCAAGAGCTTTTTCCACGTTTGCCTTATTCCCACGAGCTACTAGTAAGTATAGTATGCAGAAGGTGCTTCGCTTGCTCGCGTTACTTTCTTTTGCAGCACTTGTTTTATACATACCCTTTAATTCTTTTTATTCTTTATTAACTATTACCGTTTTGTTTAGTTTAATCTATCCTAACTTATTACCTGCTATGGAGAGTAGTGCATCCATTCTTATGCAAAAGGATAAAGTTCACTATGGAAAAAGCCGTTCGTTTGGATCAGTCGGCTTCATGGTAGCCCTGTTGTTTATAGGAGGAGTAACTGCTATATGGGACGAGCAAGCAATACTCTGGACGATGTTAGCTGCACTTGCAATTATCATGTTGACCTACTCTAGACCAATGCCGGCCTCTTTGAGTGAAATACCCTTGAGAACAACAAAAGAAAACTCTGTTAAATGGAAAGAACTTTTTACATCTAAGCAATTTATCATTATTTTAACGTTAACAGTACTTATACAGGGGTCTCACGCATCATATAATAATTATGGATTTATTTATCTTCAGGATATCGGAGTCAACAGCCTTTATATCGGAATCATTTTAAATGTTGCTGTTATATTTGAAATTGTATTCTTTCTTATTGCTGACAAGTTATTTTCAAGTAAGAAAGTATCTTGGATGTTTCTCTTAGCCGGGATCGGGGCCACCATTCGTTGGATTGGAATCTATCTATTTCCATCGGTTTGGATGTTTATCCTCACTCAGGCACTACATTCTGTTTCTTTTGGAGTTGCACATTATGCCTTTATTCAATATATATCTAGAACACTAGACAAAAGGCTCATACCTGCTGCCCAAGGAATTTATGCTGCTCTATCCATGAGTTTAAGCAGTGCAGTCCTCACGCTAGCTGGTGGTTATTTATATGACATAGAACCAAAACTAGCCTTTTTAGGAATGGCATTTTGCACGATTCCAGCTATTATAATCATTGTTCTGTCTAGAAAAAAGTTTAGCTATTAAGTCTTAAAAAACGTTAAACAAAACAAGAAAAGCGTAACCGCCTATGTCTGCCCCGACAGGCAAATGGAAAAATGCGAGAAGGCAGTTCTCCAGCCACCGGAGCTTTTATCCATTTGACCCCGTGGGGCAAGGCGATGGAGCTAGACATCAAGAAAAGCCCAACCGCCTATTCCTGCCCCGACAGGCAAATGGGGAAAAGCGAGGAGGCAGTTCTCCAGCCACCGGAGCTTTTATCCATTTGACCCCGAGGGGCAAGGCGGTGGAACTAGACATCAATTTATCCACAGGTT
>NZ_JBAEAP010000041.1:0-2242 GCF_056205495.1 Psychrobacillus sp.
AAGTGACTCTAGAACGGAAGATTATATTACTGGTCGTTTCGGATAATAAGATGGGAGACGGAAAATGATACGCGAAAACTTTGAAAATAACATGCAAGAGCTAGAAAACAAGCTAGCTGAAATGGTAAGAATCACAGAGGAGCAGCTAGAATGCTCCTACCAAGCATTAGAAACGCAGGACATCGAGCTTGCTTTAAAGACAATTGAAAAAGACAATACGATCGATGACATGGAAAAGGAAATTAACCAAATGGCTATTTGGTTTATCTCCAAGGAGCAGCCACTTGCTCGTGACTTACGCCGAATCATTGGCGTGCTGAAAATATCAAGCGACATCGAGCGCATAGCTGACTTTGCAGTTAACATCTCCAAGGCAACTATTAAAATTGGAGAGCGGCCATCCCTGTTACACATGACAAAGCTTGAGCCGATGAAGACGGTATCCATTACGATGCTACAAAAATCGTTGAAGTCGTTTATAGAGGAAGACATAGCCCTGGCAAAGGAAGTAGCCGACCTGGATGACCTAGTCGATGCAAACAGTAGAGCCAATTACCAAAATCTCATTCAATACTTAAGCGAGCATCCCGAGGACACAGCCCAGCTAGTCCAGCTCCTATTCATCAACCGTTTCTTAGAACGCACAGCCGATCACATCACCAACATAGCAGAAAGCACTGCTTATCTGATTAAAGGTAGGATGTATGATTTTAACTAAAGTTTAAACCGATAAATGAAGCTTCCTGCTTCCTTATCGGTTTTTTTATGTATAATTATTTGTAGAATTATTATGTTTTTTGAACATTATGGATTTAAATACAGGAAATGAAATGGAAATTGTCGAAATCATTATAAGGTGTTTTTCTATAGAGTTCGCACTTGTCGAGGATATATGTCAAAGTTTAATTTATCATGGATTCGAAAAAATTATCATTACTTAATGGACACAGAGAAGCTAATCTACCTCCCATTAAAATTGCTACCACTAGACTAAGAAACAAGACAGGAGCATTTCTACCAATTGTGGATCCGTTTTACTTTAACTTTGAAAAAGGTAAAGAACTAAGACTTTCTGCTCCAGGTGGAATTGGACATGCAGAAGAAATGGAGAGTTCCCATATGTTCTATTTATATCCAGAGCTTTGTGATCCGGAAGAAGTAAGGAGTAATATTCCTAATAAGCATCGTTATCTTCAACATGACCCGTTTATAGAGGGAGACCGAGTATTGAGCTCTAGTGATGTATTTACCTATAAGGAAGCAACTAATGGTTTTGGTCTAATGTGGGATGCAACCGGTTCATCAAAAGAGACAGGTGAAAAATACCATAATAAATTTTTAGCTAATTTAAAAAAATTGATAGAATACTGCGAAAATGAAGTGCATGTGGAATTAAGAAATAGAGAGATTCCGTTATAGACTCTCTACCTGATAGTGTTCTATCGCGTATTTTACTTAGTGAATGAAATATTTTCTATGTATTGATTGAAGCGGCAGGCGGCGACTCCAGTGGGATGAGTGAGACAGATAAGACGTCACAACCGCGCGCGTTAGCGACGGGTGATGGCTTATCGCTCACCCCACGGAAAGCGTCCGACTAGAGCGAAGATCAATTATGCTTTATTTAGAATTTATAAATAAATTTTACTGACATACATAGCAGAATTTATTTCCAAAATGAAGAGTTTAACTTTTAGTTGATAAAACTATAGATTGGAATATGATATAATAGTGTAGGCTTTATGTGAGGATATTCACTAAGAGTATAACTTTAAGTGTTTGGATAACATAAGAGCATATAGATTTTGGATATTCCAAAGGAGGAACACGTAAGTGAGTTTAAAATATGCAATTATCGGGTGTGGACGAATCTCTCCTAATCATGTTGCTGCAGCTATAGAAAATAATTTAAATATTGTGGCGTTATGTGATGTGGACGAGAGCAAAATGGATGCAACAATTTCCATGTTTGAGCTACCAGAAACAGTGAAGAAATATACGGATTACAAAGAAATGCTTCAGCAGGAATCTCCTGAGCTAATCGGGATTTGTACGGAAAGCGGAAAGCATGCACAAATCGCTTTAGATTGTATCGAGCATGGCAGCAATCTAATTATCGAGAAGCCAATCGCATTATCTTTAGAAGAAGCAGATCAAATCATCGCTTTAGCTAAAGAGAAAAACGTTAAAGTAAGTGCTTGTCACCAAAACCGCTTTAACAAATCTGTTCAAAAAATGAGAG
>NZ_JBAEAP010000042.1:0-7570 GCF_056205495.1 Psychrobacillus sp.
ATAGCACCATAAATAAATGTATGTAACAAAAGCCTTGAAGGTTCTTCGGCAATTTCTCTACGAAGATAGAAATAACTTAAAAGCGCAAGAGCCGGTGCAATCGCACAGGAAAGTAGTACGAACATGATCTTACTCCTTCCATTTTACTATTTATATTATACATTAATTTCTTCTCATTTTGTTAAATTTCTGGAGGTTATATCAATGAAAAATATCTTACTTATCCATACCGGCGGTACTATTTCAATGCAGGTAAATGCAGAAACAGGTGCAGTAGTACCTTCAGAAAGCAATCCATTACTGGTAGAAGCAGATAAATTAAATAGCCTAGCACATATTATTGAGCTGGAAATATTCAATCTTCCTTCCCCACATATAACTCCCTTTGAGATGTTCCGTATAAAAGAATTAATTGATCAATATATCGATAAAGGTGAAATTGATGGAGTGGTAATCACTCACGGTACAGATACTTTAGAGGAAACTGCATATTTTTTAGATTTAACGATTGGACCAGCCATTCCTATCGTGCTTACCGGGGCTATGAGGTCTGCTAATGAAATAGGATCAGATGGCTTATATAATCTAGTGTCGGCTATCCAAGTCGCTTCGTCTGATGATGCAGTTGGAAAAGGAGTTTTAGTTGTATTAAATGATGAAATACATACAGCGGTAAATGTTACGAAAACACATGCCAGTAACGTCAGCACATTTCAAAGTCCGCAATATGGTCCTATCGGATTTATCTCTAAGTCTATTGTATATTTTCATCACACCCCTAATCATCAGCCTGTTTTTCCAATTCAACAGATTAACAAGAAGGTTGCTTTGTTTAAAGTCTATGCAGGGATGGAAGCCGATCTCTTAGAAGCAGCCGTAAATGTTGGATATGACGGGATAGTTTTAGAGGGATTGGGCCAAGGCAATGTACCACCTAGCCTAGTACCAGCAACTCAAGATTTATTGAATAAGGACATCCCTATCGTTCTTGTATCTAGGTGCTTTAACGGAATTGCCCAGGACGTATACGGTTATATGGGTGGCGGGAAAGGCTTAAAGGAGTTAGGAGTTATCTTTGCTCAAGGCTTAAACGGCCAAAAAGCTAGACTAGCTTTACTAATCGCCTTAAATCATCCAGATCCAAAACAAGCTCTTCTTAGTATATTTGCTAGGTAAGATAAAAAGTCTGTGATAACTTAATAAGCGCTGGAGCTATGTAACCCGGTGAACAGACCTAATAAAAGCTCTCAAAAAAGCAAATACCTCGAGAGATTTTTCTCTTGAGGTATTTTAAAAAATAGTCCTGTAAATTGGTAAGCTATAGTAAAGAAATTAATTCACTTTCATTTGAAAAGAAGAAAAGTCTATAAGCTTTCTTCTTTTCTTTTAATTTCTTTAGCTATTAGCTCACCATGGAAGCGACCGTTTTCTATAAAAATTTCGTTTGCATTATTTCCTGCTGCTATTACTCCTGCAATAAAAATACCTTCCACATTTGTTTCCATGGTTTCTGGATTATGAGATGGTCTTCCACTTTCGTTATCAATGGCTACTCCCATTTTTTCTAAAAAAGAATGGTCTGGATGATAGCCCGTCATAGCAAAAACAAAATCATTTTCAATGTCGAACTCGCCCTCTGATCCTTTTAATGTCACTTTGTTTTCTTCAATCGATAAGACTTCAGTGTTAAAGTGCATTTGGATTTCGTTGTTTCTTACACATCCCTCGAACTCTGGTAAAACCCATGGCTTAATGCTTGAGGAGTATTGTCCCCTGCGATATACCACTGTAACATTGGCTCCTGCTTTATTTAGCTCAAGAGCAGCATCGATTGCTGAGTTTTTACCTCCAATTACTAAAACATCTTGGGAAAAGTATGGATGTCCTTCTTTAAAGTAGTGAAATACCTTCGGAAGATCCTCTCCGGGTATTCCCATGTAATTAGGATGGTCGTAATAACCTGTAGCTACTATTACGCTCTTAGCTTTGTAAGAGCCCTTAGAGGTAGTTATTTGAAAATGATCAGTAGACTTTTCAACACGTTCCACTTGCTCATATTTGTTAACCTGAATATCTTTACGTTTCACTACCTCACGATAATAAACCAAAGCCTGGTTTCTTTTTGGTTTTCTTTCTTCTACGATAAAAGGTACATCTCCAATGGAGAGCTTTTCACTCGTACTAAAAAAAGTTTGATGAGTAGGATAGTTGAAGATAGTATTCACCACATTTCCTTTCTCAATAACGAGCGTTTCTAATCCCATTTCTTGAGTAGAAATTGCTGCTGATAGTCCACAAGGACCCCCTCCAATTACCACTACATCTAAAACTTGTTCCACGTATAAAACTTCCTTTCTTACTATATGTCTATCTCTCCATGTTATGAAGGGTTATGATATGACACTCAGATTTAGCTCCTAAGCGCAGTGGCACTCCGGTAGTACCAAATCCATTACTTATTAATTCTGCGCGATTTTCTTTTAATCGGTAGGAGCCTTTTTCGTAAATACCAATAGGTCCTATACGAATTTGTCCGCCGTGTAAATGCCCAGCTAGCATTAGCCGTGGCTTACTTACCTTAAGAGCTGAATGGAAAAATGCCGGTGCATGACTTACAAATATGATAATATCCTTTTCTTCCACCAGATTAAATGCATCTGCAATTATTACTTTCCCTACAAATCCATCATTTATCCCTACTAAGCGAATAGGTATCTTTCCTTCGGAGATCGTGACAGAAGTGTTGTTTAACATTTGAATGTCTAGCTCTTGAAATATAGACAATAAGTTAGATTCGCCTACTTCACGATCATTATTTCCAAATACATAAAAAACAGGACCAAGCTTTTTTAATTGTTTCAGATTGAGCTTTGTCCTCATCAAAGGTACACCTTTTTCTGTCAGGTCCCCTCCTATGATTACTAAATCTACCTTTCCAATGATGGAATGGATTAATGTATCATCTATTTTCCTGCGATGTATATCAGAAATAAAAAATATATTCAATTGTGTCCCTTTTGGCATTTCTTTCACAAGGAGATGATGTTCTTTTACATTAGTTTGAAATGCTAGAAAAAGCATGTAAAGGAAGAGAATGATACCTGCAATAACAATGGTGATTCCTATCGATAACACTTATTATATTCCCCCTAAACCAAATAAGAAAAGCGAAAGCTCCTATACCTTACCCGTTAATCATATCAAGAGTTTAGAATAGCCCTTAAGCTACTATATTCCTATTTGATCACGAGGTTCAAGGCAAACTATTCACTAATCCGTTTCCAAGCAAAAAGACAGGGAATGACCCCTGCCTTTGAACCGATCTATATTACTCATCCTTGTCTATATGTAACACCCGGAAGCCTGACTTTTCTAGGTCATGGATAATACGATCTAATTTCTGTTCGTTATCAATCTTAAGAACGATTCGACGCACAAGCTTGTCAGTTTCATCAAAAGTAACTAAGGATATTACGGAAGTGTGATACTTGTGAAGAATATCAGACACTTTCAAAATTCTTCCTTCTGATTCTACTGAAGTAAAGGCAATTCGTGTTCCCTTCGTATTCATTCCAAAGGCACTCTTAAATTGATGTATCGTATCGTATCGAGTGACAAGACCTAAAAATTTCTCATCCTCTACTACTGCAAGAATTGGAAAATCATATAATTTCATAAACGCTTGCTCGAATACATCACTTGTTTTGACAAAGGTATCTTCCCTAGTCACTACATCTGACACTTTTGTCTGTTTTAAAAACGTTTCTTTATCTGTATTACTGTAAAAATACGCCTTATATAACAGATACTTATTGAACATTCCCAAATATTTTCCTGACTCAATAATTGGTAGAGCATCAATATCCTTAGCTTCCAGTTCATTTAAAGCATCCAATACGGAAGATTCTCCACTAATCGTTAAGCATTTTTCCTTCGGGATCATAACACTTTTTACAAACATGCAAACACCTCTTTCTCATAGGTCTATACTTATATATTCTATAAAAAGGTTATTTATCCTCCCATCTGTTCATTATGGTAAGATTAATTTTTGTCCTTCATAAATTTCATTCGAAGCTAGACCATTAGCAGCTTTAATTTTTTCAACTGCATCTGGATTTTTATAATAGTTCATAGCTATTCGATATAAAGTCTCATTTCCTTTAACAATATGCGTTTTAGCCTCAGTTTTAGGCTTTTCTACTTTTTCTTCCTTCTTAGGTTCCGCCTGTACTGGTGCTTTCGGTTCTTCCTTTTCCACAGGTGCAGGTACTACTGCAGGAGTTGATTGGGCAACCTCAGTGGACTCTTCTGGCTTTGTTTCTTCTATTTTTTCTGTTTGAGCTGGTTGTTCGTTAACCTCTTCATCTTTTTCATCTTTCTCATTTGAATTAGAGATTGGTTTTGTTTCCACTTCAATTCTAGCCTCTTCTGTCGTCTCTTCTTTATCAGGCACATAGAAGAACTGGACATAGAGTAAAAAACTTGCGGGCAATAATATAAAAATAGCAAATAAGGTTGGTAAAAGAAGGTTCTTTTTCTTTTTCTTCTTGCCAGTAGCATTTCTTCTGCTTCTTCTCAATTCTGATGATTCATTTTCTACCCCAATGGATTGTCTATGCTCTTCTATTTTTTTTTGATAATCATCTTTACTCATTTTTTCAAACTCCATTCTTCCACTTATCTACTACTATTATGACGAATTTTGTTGAAAATGTAAATGTTGTTAAGAGCTATAAGAGACTATTTAATCTACTCTTCCAATCAAGTTTAGTAGTATTAACAGTGGTTTTTTCGTGTAGCTGAAATATTTCCTGAAGATTTAGAGTACATTTTGAACAACAATTTTTGGGCTTCCTTGTTAACCTTTGACCAAAATGAGCTAATAATTGTTCCCTTATACAAACCTCATTTTGTAAAAGGGTGTACAAATCTTGTATTTCTCTCCACTTTTTTTGTCGAATACGTTGAAAAAGATTAATCGTTTCTTGCTGGGATAATTCCTTTTTCCAGTAATCTAATATTCTTTGTGTCGTTTCTGATAAAACTACCTGATCACTATTCCGATAAGCAATTTCAATATCCTGCTCCTCTGGAAATTCTTGCATAGCTACAAAATAGGCTTGTTCAACATCAGATTGCATATAAAGAATTGTAGCAATCGACTGTTCCCCATCCCTCGCAGCTCTGCCTACCTCTTGCATATAGTTGGCTATAGAGGTTGGTATGTGATCATGTATAATTTGCCTAATGTTATCCTTATGTATTCCCATACCAAAAGCGTTCGTGGCGCAAATCCAATCTAGATGTCCTTGCTGGAATTGCTGCTGGATAAGAATACGATCCTCTTGATCCATTTTCGAGTGATAATAAGCAACCTTTACTCCCTTTTTTTGAAGCTCCTGGGCATAAAATTGTGTTTTCTTTCTAGACTGGCTATAGATAATCCCAGGGCCAGTTGTGTTAGTGACTCTATTTATGATCCAGGTCAGCTTTTCTTTTTGGTTTTCTACCTGATAGGATTCATAGGCAATATAAGGTCGATCTAAGGAATGAATATACTCAAATGGCTCTTTCATTAATAATGTATGTTCAATGTCCTTTATCACTTCGTTGGTAGCAGTAGCAGTTAAAGCGAGCACGTTCACATGTCGAAATGCCTGAAGTGATTTAGAAACTCTTAAATAGTCTGGTCTAAAATCAAACCCCCATTGAGAAATACAATGCGCTTCATCTGCTACTATGAACGCAATTGAAATACTAGAAAGCCTTTGTTGAAAATACTCGTTTTGCAGCATTTCTGGTGAAGTAAAAATAAATTTATATGTTTTCAAGCGAGATAATGCTTCTTCTCTTTGTTCAAAGGATAAAAAGGAATTGATCGCCACCACTCGTTTTTCACCTAGCATTTTAAGCTGCTCCACCTGGTCCTGCATTAAGGAGAGCAATGGAGAAATGACTAGAACTGCTCCATCCATTAAATAAGCGGGCAATTGGAATAATAATGATTTCCCCATTCCCGTCGGCAAAATAGCCACAACGTCGTTTCCCGACAATACTCGTTCAATAATTTCTCTTTGCCCTTCTCGAAATTCTGCATAACCGAACCGAGTCTGAAGTATGTGCTGAAGCTGATCCATTTTCATACACTCCTTTCAAGAGCTAAAGCTAATCTAATTTGAAAATAGCTTAACTCTGGTAAACTATCTCGAATTATTTTCAATTTTTTCGTTTTATTTTTAGTCGAGATCATCAAAACTCGATGGATATCTTCTTCTGAAATAAAGGGTGTAAGAGACATACTTTTATTAGTAGAAGCGATTTCTATTAAATGATCTTCTATCGTATTTACTTTAAGAGATCTGATAGAGGCGATTTCTTGTAAAGAATAGCCTTGCGCTAAGAGCTGTTCTGTCTTTAAGGCAGATTGGGTCAAAGGATTATGTACAAAAATATCTTGTGCTAATTGGGTTAAATCAGGATGGTCTACTTCATTTAAATTAGTTAAAATAATGTGTAGTGCTTCTACAAATTGAAGCTTCATATCTGTAACCGACGACTCGTATGCCATAGCCAGCTGATCCCACGTCAATCCACTTATTTGATATCCACTCAGTCTATAGATAAGCAACGTCCGATGAATGTCCCCTAGACTTGGATGCAATAACAGGTGTTCAAGTTGACTTTTAAAGCTTTGCTGAAACTTGTCGGATTTATAATCTCTTCCTCTTAAATAGCTTTTGACGAATTGGTGAACAAAATAATCCTTCTGGTTTGGTATAAATCTTGATTCATTGTTCTTAAAGTGGGATAGAGTTTGCACGACTAATTCTAATCTTCCCCAAAAAACTTTTTCATTTCCTCTTAATAGCCATCCATTAAACAGCGGATTTTTATAACCCTTTAGCTGAGCTTCCCCTTTGTCACTGACCCTTAGCAGAGTGTCATGCTGCTCAATCCAGCTGTATTCATAGAGCTTAGATAGCTCCTCTTCATACTCTTCCTTTGTGAGTTTCGGGTAAATAGAGAAATATTGATGCAAACTAAAATATGTCACATCTTGTATCGTTTGACCTGATTTTTTTCCTTTTAATAAGTAAAAAGAAGCCATTGCTGACCGCTCTCCATTAAAACTTTGTATGATATTTAGTAATAGTTGGCTAAAATACAAGTTAAATACCTCACAGTTTAAAAGTATTTTTGTTGAAAAGTAATGAAAACAGCTTTAGAATGAATAAGATAGCTAATTCGTATAAGTAGAATTAAAGGAGAGAATATACTAATGGCAAAATACACTATAGTAGATAAAGATACATGTATCGCATGTGGAGCTTGTGGAGCAGCTGCTCCAGATATATATGACTATGACGATGAAGGTATCGCCTTTGTTATTTTAGATGATAACACGGGGACAACAGAAGTTCCAGAGGAATTGATGGAGGATATGGAAGACGCATTTGAAGGCTGTCCTACAGATTCCATTAAAGTTTCAGAAGAATCATTTGAAGGCGACGCACTTAAATTCGAATAGTACAGTAAAGGCCAAGAATATGAGTAACTCATATTCTTG
>NZ_JBAEAP010000043.1:0-9634 GCF_056205495.1 Psychrobacillus sp.
TAATTCAAGTACGATATCACGACGGCAGTTTTCACCAAGGTCCATTGGAGCTAAATCAAAATATCCACCATGGTCATTTAAGTCTAACGTTGGCTCACCTTGTGCATCTAATTTGAATAGGAAAAATTCTGGCTCTGGCCCTAAGTTAAAGCTAGTAAATCCTAACTCTTTCATTTCTTTCATAATACGTTTTAAATTACTACGTGGATCTCCAGCAAATGGAGTTCCATCGGCTCTATTAACGTCACAGATTAGACGAGCTACTTTCCCTTTACCTGTAATCCAAGGGAATACTACCCAAGTATCTAAATCTGGTACTAAGTACATATCTGATTCTTCAATACGAACAAATCCTTCAATAGAAGATCCGTCGAACATCATTTTATTATCAAGAGCTTTATCGAGCTGACTCACTGGAATTTCTACATTTTTAATCGTACCTAGTATGTCTGTAAACTGAAGACGAATAAAATTCACCTCATTCTCTTGAACGAACTTTTTAATGTCTTCTTTTGTGTACTTACTCATTTTTCCACTCTCCTAAATATTTGATATTTTAATTGAAGCTTTACTTAACGAAAAAAGCGGGATAGGTCCCCTTGTCTCAAAGAAGCGCGCTGTTGAGTTTGTGCCAAACGCATTTCTTCCTTAACAATTGCACGTAACTCTTGATCAGAGACTACTTGTCGAACATCCCTAGAGGTTGCAGGATTTTTCTTCATTTCAAAAATTTGTTTAATACCTGCAATGTTCACACCTGATTTCAATAAGTCTTTAATTTCTAACAAGACATCGATATCATCCAGTGAGAACATGCGTTGCTTACCTTCCGTCCGTGCAGGCTGAACTAATTCTTGTTCTTCGTAATAGCGAATTTGTCTAGCTGTTAAACCAGTTAGCTGCATGACAATATTCATCGATAGCAGTGGCATGGAACGTCTCCATTCCTTTTCCATCGCTGCACCTCCTATGTAGGTTATAAACATAGTATATGTGATGTTAGTTAACATGTCAACACCATGTCAGCAAAACTTACATAAAATTTTCAAAAAAATTAAACCACTCTCTATATTTAGAAAGTGGTATTTTTTTGTTATTTATTCAATGACTGGACTGCTCCTAAAATCGCATATTTGACATGTTCGTATGTTAACCCACCTTGTATAAACGCCGTAAATGGAGGTCTGATCGGACCATCTGCAGTCAGCTCCATGCTTGAGCCTTGTACAAATGTGCCAGCAGCCATAATAACATCGTCCTCGTAGCCTGGCATATAGGCCGGCTCTGGGGCAAATTGGGCATTAATGGGTGAATGCATTTGGATTGCCTTGCAGAATTGAATCATTTGTTCAGGTGTCTGAAAGGAGACGGATTGTATTAAATCCGTACGTTTTTGAGTGTAATGTGGCTCCGTTGACATACCTACTTCCTCCAATACTGCGGAAGTAAAGATTGCCCCTTTAACTGCCTGTGAGACAACATGGGGAGCTAGGAAGAATCCCTGATACATATCTAATAATGTGTTCAGTGAAGCACCCGCCTCTGAACCTATACCCGGAGAAGTCATTCTGTAAGCGCATTTTGTAACAAAATCTTTTTTTCCTGCAATGTACCCACCAGTTTTAGCAATCCCACCACCAGGATTTTTAATCAGAGAACCTGCCATTAAATCTACTCCGACATCAGTCGGCTCTAAGGATTCCACGAATTCTCCATAGCAATTATCTACAAAAATAATGACGTCCTGCTTAATCGATCTAATTTTTTCTACCATTTCCTTGATTTGGGACACTGTGAAAGAAGGACGAACAGCATAGCCCTTTGAACGTTGGATGGCGACCACCTTGGTTTTGTCATGTATTGCATTTTTAACTGCTTCCCAATCCACCGCTCCTTCCTCTAGCAAGTCAACGTGCTGATAACTGATACCAAAATCAGCTAAAGAGCCCGTATCCTCTTCTCCGCCACTGACAATCGACTGTAAAGTATCATACGGTTTGCCGGTTATGTATAACAGCTCATCATTTGGTCTAAGAACACCAAATAAACTGATAGAGATTGCATGAGTCCCGCTAATGATTTGCGGTCTAACTAGAGCTGCCTCTGCTCCGAAGGTTGTTGCATATACTCGTTCTAACGTATCCCGACCTTCATCGTCGTAGCCATAGCCAGTCGAAGGATTAAAATGATGATCACTCACATGATGTGTTTTGAATGCATGAAGGACTTTTTGTTGATTGTGAAACGCGATACGTTCTACTTCTTTGTGATAATCTGCAATCTTGGCTTCTGCCGAAGTTGCCAGAGCCAATACTTTTTCTGATAAGGTAGTTGTAAATTCCATGATGCATCTCCTAATTCTATTCATTGTACTTTGTATTTTGTTTGATGAATTATACTTTTAAACTCGTTTTTTTGATAAAAGAGAAAAGACTAATTTCAATAAATGAAATTAGCCCCTTATTGC
This sequence comes from Psychrobacillus sp., assembly GCF_056205495.1. NCBI lineage: Bacteria > Bacillati > Bacillota > Bacilli > Caryophanales > Bacillaceae > Psychrobacillus > Psychrobacillus sp. Next base: position 2,468 of record NZ_JBAEAP010000043.1, read on the forward strand.
ATTAAATATTTAGAATTGTACTTCCCCGTCCCAGGCCATCATTCCACCTGTTACATTCGTTACATCGTAACCATTCTCTTCAAGGACTTCACAAGCCATCGCACTGCGGCCACCAGCTTTGCAAATTATGTAATGAGGAACGGACGGGTCGATTTGATCCAAGCTTGTTTCCACCTGACCTAAAGCAATATGCTTAGCTCCAGGAATAATTCCTGCATCTACTTCCTCTTGTTCGCGCACATCAATAATGTTGACTTGCTCGCCCGCATCTATTTTTTTTAGAAGTTCATCTGTCGTAATAGTTTTCATAAATAACCTCTCCACTTCATTTAAAGATTCTATCAAATAATAATTGGAGCAAGTGGAACTGTCAATGAATTAGATTTTACTCTTCTGATAGCTTTACAGGCTTAGATGGAGCAAATGTAGAAATCGCATGTTTATAAATGAGCTGTTGCTTCCCATCAGATTCGAACAATACAGTGAAATTATCATAGGATTTCACTGTCCCCTTTAGTTGAAAGCCATTTAACAGAAAGACTGTTACAAAGATTTCGTTCTTTCTTAACTGATTTAAATAGTTGTCTTGAATATTCATTGGTTTCATCCCAATACCCCCGTTTGCAATTTCGCTTAAAAACGTATCACTTTAACTATTCGCTTAAATTATTGATTTTCCTGCAAGAACCTACTAATTTCTTCTAAAATACTTTCACGGTCTTTAACTGGATCAAACCATTGTATATCCATTTTGTTACGAAAATAGGTTAACTGTCGCTTAGCATACCTTCTAGAATTTTGTTTTAGTGTGTCCACGGCATCCTCAAGGGTCGATTTCCCATCCAAATAGTCATAAATTTCCTTATACCCTATGGCTTGAATGGATTGAACATCTCTTATTCCTCTATCATAAAGACCTTTTACTTCCTGTAACAGCCCTTGTTCTATCATCAGATCTACTCGCTTGTTAATACGCTGATACAGTATCTCACGATCGATTGTCAGACCAATAATATAGTGCGGCAAAACCTTTTCCTTACCTTGATTTTGCTCAATCTCGTCTCTTTGCTTTCCAGTTAGCTCATGCCTCTCGATTGCTCGAATGACTCTTTGCACATTGTTCGGGTGAATGTCCTTCGCAGCCACTGGATCTACATCCTGCAGCATCGAATATAATACCTCAGAGGTCATACCTTCCAGCTCCTTCACCCTTGAGCTGTCTTGCTTTGGCTGCTCTGAAAAGCGGAAATCGTATAAAACCGACTGAACATAAAGCCCAGTCCCCCCAACAATAATGGGTACTTTTCCTCTAGAGGCAATATCCTTTATCTTTTCTCGTACGAGCCTTTGATACTCCGCCACAGAGAAGCCCTCTGTCGGATCTTTGATATCCAGCAGATGGTGTGGAACATTTTCCATTTCATCTGCTGTTATTTTCGCTGTTCCAATGTTAAGTTCTCGGTAGACCTGCATAGAGTCCCCATTAATGATCTCCCCGTCACAAAACTTTGCCAGCTCTATACTTAATGCTGTCTTACCAACTGCAGTTGGTCCTACAATCGCAATAACTGCTGGATTACTATTCATCCTTCATCATCCACTTATATATAAATTCCATTGTTTGCTCTTTCCCTAATTCCTTTAAAAGTTCATGCCTTGCATCCTCTATCAATTGCACGGTTATATTTTTCATACCTACTTTTTTCATACCTTCCGCTACTTTAAATACATCCTTGCCGTCTTTTCCGACAGGATCCTTTGCTCCACTTATCATTAGTACTGGTAGATCCTTGCGAACTTTCATGATCTCTGATTCTTTATGAATAGCTCTCATGCCACCAAACATATCGACATATAGCTGGTTAGATGGGATAAAACCACATAGAGGATCCTCTATATACTTCCTTACTTCCTCCCCGTCTCTAGTTAACCAGTCGAAAGGAGTTTCCGGATGAGCAACTTTCTTGTTGAATCCGCCAAATGCTAGCGAGTTAAGCAAAGGACTTTCTGCCTGGGGTGTTTTAATCTTAGAAGCTGCTTTACCAATTAGTTTTCCAATGTTGCCTAATACGCCAGGATCATATGCTGAACCACTTAGGATGACTTTAGATAGAGAATCACTATATTTTTGCATATACCGACGAGCGACGAACGAGCCCATACTATGTCCGAATAAAATAAGTGGAAGATTCGTTAATCCTTCTCGAACAGTTAACAGCACTTCACGAACATCTTCCGTAATTCTTTCAAAGCCAGCACGGTCTGCAAAATAGCCTAACTGACCATTCTTTACTGCAGTCTTTCCATGACCGCGATGATCGTGACCACTTACGATAAAACCCTTATCAACCAGAAAATCGACAAACTCATCGTAACGCTCAATATGCTCAGCCAATCCATGCATAAGGTGAACATGGCCAATTGGTGTATCAGTTGGTATACATCTCATCACATAAATGAGGTGCCCGTCTGACATCTTTGCTTCTAAAATTTGCTTCACTCCACAACACTACCTTTCGAAAACATAGCATCCATTAAAGCTTCTTCTAATTGTTGCGAAAAACTTTCGGTCTCTTCCTCTGAATACTGGAGCAATTGCTTCATGACATTCAGCACTTCATCTTTATACAATTTGTATTGGTCAATACGGAAATAAAGCATACCCGTTCTTCTTACCAAGAAGTCTACAGGGGAGTACGTCATTTCTTCATGCACTGCATAGTAAATCTGCGCTAGCAAACCTAATGGCAAATTGGATGGAACAGTAGAGAGGATATGAGCGTATTGGAACACTTTATCGACATTAGAGCCGTAGAGCTTAGCCAACCTTCTACCCTCTTCTTGCGTCAACCCGTAGGAAGGAGCGATTTGCTCTTTTAATGCAACAAACCCTTCGAATTGTTCGGAGCCACCAATTTCACCACCAGACAAATTCAAATGCTTCGTTACACAAGGGCCATACTTTTCATCCCCAAGTTGTTTGGATATCTTATCGACGATTGTTTCTGCCATTTTACGATAGCCAGTCAGCTTACCGCCTGCTATTGTTAATAGTCCCGCCTCCGATTGCCAAATTTCATCTTTACGTGAAATCTCCGAAGGATCCTTGCCATCCTCATAGATTAAAGGACGAACACCTGCCCATGTAGATTCAATATGCTCAATTCCTACTTGGACACCAGGGAACATATAATGGATGGCATCTAATAGATATTCAACATCCTGTAAAGTTGCTACTGGATTTTGAATTTTTCCTTCAAAAAAGGTGTCGGTTGTACCAACATATGTTTTGCCATCTCTAGGTATCGCAAATACCATTCGTTTATCAGGTGTATCAAAATAGATAGCCTGGTGCAATGGGAAAATAGATTGGTCGATTACTACGTGGATACCTTTAGTTAGTCGCAACTTCTTTTTATTTTCGATTGCGTCTAGCGCTCTTACGCCGTCTACCCAAGGTCCAGTTGCATTCACTACTTTTTTAGCATGGATCGCGATTCTCTTGTTTGTGACCATGTCTACTATTTCAGCACCAACTACTTTATTATCATCACTATAAAGGAAAGATCTTGCCTTAGCATAGTTTAAGCATACGGCTCCTTTTTCAATCGCTTTTTTTACAACCTCAATTGTTAGTCGCGCATCGTCCGTTACATACTCAACGTAGTAGCCACCACCAAGAAGGTCCTTACTTTTTACTAAAGGCTCTTTTTCTAGTGTTTCCTTAGCAGAGAGCATTAGACGACGCTCTTCTTTTTTTACACCGGCTAAATAATCATACAGCTTTAATCCAGCGGATGTGCTTACAGGACCAAACGTTCCTTGCTTATGGAATGGAAGTAGCATGCCAGTAGGTTTAGAGACATGAACTGCATTTTCGTATACAATTTCTCTTTCTTTCCCTACTTCAGCTACCATTTTAATTTCCATTTGCTTAAGGTAGCGCAAACCACCATGGATTAGCTTGGTCGATCTGCTTGATGTACCAGCTGCAAAGTCCTGCATTTCCACTAAGGCTACAGACATCCCTCTTGTTACCGCATCAAGCGCTATGCCCGCTCCTGTAATTCCGCCTCCGATAACTAAAACATCGAATTCGTAAAAGTTTAATGTATTAAGTATTTGTTCACGTTCTACTGAAGATTTCACTTATTCCACTCCTCGTCCTGAAATTTAAATAATCTCGTTGCTTCAACGGCTAATTTCCAGCCTTTATATAATCGGTTTCTTCTTTCTTCCTCCATTTGAGGTTCATATAAGCGCTGGCTTTCCCTTAAATCGGAGAGCTCCTGCTCATCCTTCCAGAACCCTGTCGCCAAGCCGGCAAGGAAGGCGGCTCCTAGTGCGGTTGTCTCGTTAAGTTTTGCAAGCTCTACGGGTAAGTGTAACAAATCACTTTGAAATTGCATGAGGAATTCATTACTTACTGCACCACCATCTACGCGTAACACTTCCACAGAGACACCAGAATCACTAATCATCGTATCTAAAACGTCTTTCGATTGGTAGGCAAGAGACTCAAGTGTTGCACGGATAAAGTGTTCCTTGGTCGTACCTCGGGTCAGACCAAATATAGATCCTCTTGCATCAGAATCCCAATAAGGGGTTCCTAATCCTACAAAGGCAGGGACGACATAGACACCTTCCGTTGAATCCACCCGCTGCGCATAGCTTTCCGATTCACTCGCATGCTTTAGCATACGAAGCCCATCACGAAGCCATTGTATGGCAGAACCGGCGACAAAAACGCTTCCCTCTAATGCATAGGTCACCTTCCCATTCATACCCCATGCAATGGTCGTCAATAAACCGTTCTCAGAGGTTACCGCTTCCTCTCCGGTATTTAATAGCATGAAGCAACCAGTACCATACGTATTTTTAGCCATTCCCTTTTCAAAACAGCATTGTCCGAACAAGGCAGCCTGCTGATCACCTGCAGCACCTGCTATATCTATCTCCTTACCGAAAAATACAGAAGGATCGGTTTCCGCATAAACCTCAGAGGAGGAAGCAACCGTAGGGAGCATCCCCATTGGAATATTTAGCTTTTCACAAATTTCCTGATCCCACTTTTGTTCAAATATATTATAGAGCATTGTCCGGGAGGCATTGGAGTAATCTGTGACATGAGCCTTTCCATCTGAAAGTTTCCAGATTAGCCATGTATCAATGGTTCCAAACAGTAGCTCGCCAGCCTCTGCCTGTTCTCTTGCCCCATCGACATTATCTAATATCCATTTCACTTTGGTTGCCGAAAAATAGGGATCTAGCTTTAAGCCCGTTTTTTCCTGGAAGAAGGATTCCAGGTTCTCTTTCTTCAGCTCATCAATAATAGATTGGGTCTGCCTCGATTGCCAGACAATTGCATTATAGATAGGTTTACCCGTGCGCTTGTTCCATACCACGGTTGTTTCGCGTTGATTAGTAATCCCAATGGCATGGACGTCTCCGGGTTGACTGCCGCTTTCTGTTAGTACTGCTGCCAATACCGATAGTACCGTTCCCCAAATTTCCTTTGCATCATGCTCCACCCAGCCAGACTTTGGAAAGTGCTGCTTGAATTCCTTTTGCGCAGAGTGAACGACATTCCCTTTTTTATCGAATAGAATAGCTCTTGAACTAGTAGTACCTTGATCGATGGATAAAATATATTTTCCCATATAACCCCTCCTACATTACTCGTTTGAACATCTTTTCAATTTCATACGTAGAAAAATGGACAATGACTGGTCTTCCATGCGGACACGTCAAAGGATGCTTTGCATTTTTAAGACTGACTAGCAGCTGCTCCATGTCATGCAACGTTAAATAATGGTTTGCTTTAATCGAAAGCTTACAGCTCATCATGATTGCTGCTTCTTCCCGGAGCTTTTTAATATCTGTTTTGCGATTCGTCAATACTTGCTCGATTAGTCCCTCAATAATCTTAGTTTCATGTCCTTTTGGAAACCATACGGGATGGTCTCTCACAACAAAGCTAGAGGAACCAAATTCCTCCAAGAATATCCCTACTTTGTGCAGCTCATCGATGGATTCTTTAATACGATAGGCCTCATCCAAAGAATAATGGAAGGTGAGTGGCAGTAAAAGTGCTTGACGCTCCGTTACATCCACGTCCCCTACCTTTTCCTTGTAATACTCATACTTCACTCGTTCCTGTGCTGCGTGCTGGTCAATCAAATAAAATCCATCTTCACTTTGAGCAACAATATATGTACCATGGATTTGGCCGACCACATGCAAATCGGGAAACGGGTCTCTTAGTTCGAGTTCAGTTTCAGAATAAGGTTCCTCATTAGTCGGAAAGCTCTCTTCCATGACTGTCGTGTTGTCATCCCATTTAGTCGACTCTATTTCAGGTTGTTGATCAGCACTTCGAGGAGGAGTGACAGACATACCTTCCTGCTCCGTTACCTCCTGCTTTACTGGCTCATATGTTTGTTTGAAAAAATCAAACTGGAAGCTTGGCTGAGGTTTTGGCTTTACAGGCTTCTCTTTAATCTCTAGTGGTTGTTGAGAACGATGCATCACCTTACGGATAGTTTGTTTCACCAGCTCCATCAGTTCCTTTTCCTTACTCAAACGAATCTGATGCTTCGCTGGATGTACGTTAACATCAGTCAGCATTGGGTCTGTTTCAATGTTTAAAACGACAATTGGAAAGCGCCCTATCGGTAGTAGCGTATGATATGCCTCTACAATGGCATTATTTAATCCGTAATGCTTGACCCAGCGCCCGTTAACCAAAATCGTTATATAGTTTTTAGACGCTCTTGTAATCTCGGGCAGTGTTCCATAGCCTGAGATTTTAAAATCCGACGATTCTGCTTCGAATTTTATCATTTTCTTGGCATTAGACACGCCATATATGGAAGCAAGCACTTGTCTTAAGTCTCCACGGCCGCTCGTTTGTATGATTGTCTGATTGTTATGAGATAGCTTAAATGCTATTTCAGGAAAGCTAAGCGCTAAGCGGTTGATCAAATCAATGGTATGTCCTAGCTCTGTTTGAATCGTTTTTAAATACTTTAGTCGAGCAGGTGTGTTGAAAAATAACTGTTTTACTACAATGTCCGTCCCTCTTCGGATTGGGGCAGGAGTACAGGAGATCACTCTTCCTCCTTCTAGCATAACCTTAGTCCCTACATTTTCTCCATCTGATGTCCA
>NZ_JBAEAP010000044.1:0-4239 GCF_056205495.1 Psychrobacillus sp.
ACTACGGAGTTTACTGAGGAAATTATGAAACACATTAAATCTTATGCATAGGAGAGATGAGAATGGGTGTAGTTGAACGCAAAGTAATCGCAGTTACAGGTGCTGGGGGAGGAATGGGTCTTCAAGTTGTACAAGATTTACTAGAGCAAGGAGCGATTGTTGTTGCTTTAGATATTAACACCGCTGCTGTAGCCGGGGTGGCGCATACAAACTTACGAGTGAAACAGGTTGATCTGTTAAACGAAGATAGTATACAGTCCACTTTTAAAGAGATCAATGATGAGTTTCATAGAATAGATGGCTTGGTGAACATCGCTGGTATAGCACAGGCTGCTAAATCAATAGTAGATGTTGAACTAACCGAATGGCATAGGCTTATTAATATCAATGCAACCGCCACTTTCTTAACGTGTAAGGAAGCAATTCGCTACATGAGGGAGGCTAAAAACGGATCAATTATCAACATTGGGTCAGTTTCTGTCACGCGACCACGACCAGGTCTTCAAAGCTATGTAGCATCAAAAGGGGCTGTCGAGGCATTCTCTAAGGCACTTGCGTTAGAAGCTGCTTCTTATAACGTAAGAGTAAATGTAATACATCCTGGTCCTGCTGATACTCAAATGCTAGGACAGTTTTCTTCTCAAAAAGGGGAAGTAGTCCTGAATAAAGATATCTTTGCAGAAAGTGTTCCATTAGGTAGATTGATTAAACCGTCTGACATTTCCGCAACAGTTGTGCATTTATTGTCCGATGCAGCTCAAATCATTACAGGCTCAGTGATTCATGTGGACGGCGGTCGAAATATTTAAAGGAGGTGGAAGCTTCTCATGGAAAAAATCAACATGCTAATTAATGGAGAGTGGGTCAGTGGCAGCCAGTGGATTGATGTACGAGATCCCGCTACAAGTGACGTAATCGCTCAAATCGTCCGTGGTAATGAAACGCATGTGGACGAGGCTGTGGCAGCTGCAAGACGTGCATTGAAGAGTAAAGAATGGAAGGCCTTCAAGCCTTTTCAAAGAGGACAATTATTAGTGGAGCTAGCCGCCTACGTACGATTACATGCTGAGGAACTTGCAGCGCTTGAGTCTCTCGACGTTGGAAAACCGATGAATCAAGCTCGAGCCGATGTAGAAGCAGCAGCCCGATACTTCGAGTTTTACGGAGGTATTGCTGATAAAGTGTTCGGCGATACGATCCCAATTGAAGAGAATTTGTTAAATGTAACAGTGGTGGAACCTATCGGCGTGACAGTACATATTGTCCCTTGGAATTACCCGATTCAAATTACAGCTCGAAGTGTAGGAGCGGCACTTGCAACCGGAAATGTAGTAATTGTAAAAAGTTCAGAGGATACCCCTTTGTCCACAAACTTTCTTGCACAATGGTTTCATGAAAAACTTCCAAAGGGAGTTTTTCAGCATTTAACTGGATATGGGGCCGAGGTTGGAGCAGCATTAAGCTCACATAAAGGAATCAACCAGATTACTTTTACCGGATCTGTACAGACGGGAATATCGGTCATGCAATCTGCAGCAGCGAACATTGTGCCTGTAACGCTAGAGTTAGGTGGTAAATCGCCTAATATTGTGTTTCAGGATGCCGATTTGGATCGTGCAATCCCAGCAATTGTCAACTCCATTACGCAAAATGCAGGACAAACGTGCTCTGCAGGTTCACGCCTGCTAGTGCAGGATACAATCGCTGATGAGCTACTAGAGCAGCTTGTTGTCCGATTTGGAGAGCTATCCATAGGACCAGCATCCATGAATGCAGATGTCGGGCCAATTATTAACCAAAAGCAACATGAACGAATCTTGGACATTTTAGGTGAAGCAAGTAAGCAAGGTAATGTACTAGTTGGAGGGAAGGCTGTAGAGGTAAGAGACTATGAGAATGGATATTATATTTCCCCAACAATCATCGAAGCAACTAGTCACGAAGAGAGCTATGTCCAGGAGGAAATATTTGGTCCAGTATTGAGCGTTGTCCGCTTTCATTCAGTTGAAGAAGCAATTGAGCTAGCAAACGAAACCGAATATGGTCTTGTTGCTGGAGTGTGGTCAAAGGATATTGACGTTGCTCATTATGTAGCTGCTCGTATCGAAGCGGGTCAAGTGTTTATCAACACTTATGGAGCAGCTGGAGGCGTACAAATGCCTTTTGGTGGTTATAAGAAGAGTGGGATTGGACGAGAAAAAAGTCATTTAGCCGTTCAAAACTATATACAAATTAAAAACCTAGCTATTCAGGTTAAAATTTAGTATTAAATTAAAAAAAATGAAATGGAAACTCGATTTCATGTTTTTACTTCATTTTTAAGGTCCGCACAATTTCTTGTAAGAAACTTTTCAATTCTTGTTGTTTGAAGTGGAGGTGGTGACTCCTGGGGGGCAGCTCGAGCTGAAAGCCCCGCAGGAACGAAGTGAGGGCACTGAAAAAGTACTTTTAAAACGCTTAGGGATAGAGTATGAATAAAGCTCCTATTTCCTGAATCCGTGTCTTTCCGTTCCGAGCGGATGCTTTCCTGGGGGCGGCCCGGCAAGCCTTCTCCCTCGCTGCGCTCAGTCCGGGTGCTCGCCGTGGCCGCTAATCCCCTAGGAGTCACCACTCTATACTCCAATCCACTATAGAATTTTTTAAAAATGTACTCGGCAAAAAAACTTTTCTTGCTATACCAAAGAAAAGTAAATACAGGGGTGCGCACAATGATTTCAAACCAAGAAACGCTGAACTTAAGTCCATACATGGAAACCGTAACCTTCAAATCAAAAATAATTTTGATGTGGAAAAATGTAAAATATGCCCTTTCAGATTTGGGTGTTACAAAGAAGGATCTAAATCTAAAACATATTGTGTCCCAATCAAATCGACAGAGCACCTTGAACAAGAGGCATTTCAGAATACCGAAGAATTTAAACAGCTTGCCAAAGAGCGATATAAAATCGAGGCAAAGAATAGTGAGTTAGTCTCTGGCTCATTTGACTTTGACTTTTTTTACTAAAGCTACCTGTTGGTTAAACTAAGGTTTTTTCTTAATTAAATCTATTAAATAATACATAAGTGCAATCACAAATGATAGCAATACAATAATTATTGTACCGAATGTAAGAATCCAAGTTTCCGCATAGCTCTCACCACCATCAAACACAAAAATAAGTATAAAAAGTAAAATAACACTAGCCAGTAATGTTAAGAAAAATTTACTAATATATTTTGACATAATATCCTCCTCTACAATTTCACTTTATTTACTATTTCGCCACTTTGTTATATTTACCTCTTATTAAACTAAACAGCTTACTTTAGTTTAAGTGTAACATTTCACAAATTACCATAGCCTATAACATAGCTAAAATAAAAAACTTGAAATCAAGTTGTCGATTTCAAGTTTTTTAATTATTCTCTAGTTATGTTCAAGCATCATTTGATTTTTCTAATGAAGAAGATCCTCCTTTTATAAGAAGGATCTTCTTTCATATTTCAGGGAATGTATAATAAAATTTTTTAGAAAAAGAACAAGCCGATACTAATAATGACACCACTTAGTAACAGGACAAACACGCAATACCCCATGATGTCCTTTGCCTTTAGGCCGGCGATAGCCAAGGCTGGTAGTGCCCAGAAAGGTTGGATCATATTTGTCCACGCATCTCCCCACGCGATCGCCATGGCCGTTTTCGCATAGCTAAGGTTAAGTGCAGATGCAGCCTCTAGCATAATTGGTGCTTGTACAGTCCATTGTCCTCCCCCTGAAGGGATAAAGAAGTTAACTATTCCAGCCGCATAAAACGTGAACAAGTAAAAAGTGTGCTCATTCGATATACTAATAAATGCCTCAGAAACAACTCCAGCTAAACCGGAAGCAACCATCATACCCATGATCCCTGCGTAAAAAGGGAATTGGATAACAATATCTCCTACAGTACTAGCGGCATTTTTAACTGCCATTAAAAAGTTTCTTGGTGTTCCATGACAAATAATGCCAAGCGTTACGAAAATCAAGTTAACAATATTTAAGTTTAAGTCGAAGCCCTTAGTGACAAAGTGGTTAACCAAGTAAACCAGACCAAGTAGTCCGATTAAACCGGTCAATATATAGCTTCCTTCCAGTCTTTGTGCAGGAGTAGGTTTTTCAGTTGATTTTTCCTCAACCTTTTCTTCTTCTAGTAATGCCGGGTCAATTGAGAAAGTATCTTCCTTACTTGGCATCATCCATCTGTTTAAAAGAGGTACGGA
>NZ_JBAEAP010000045.1:0-6003 GCF_056205495.1 Psychrobacillus sp.
ATAGAAAGAGAAAAAGGCTTTGTAACGGTATTAAAGGAAAATCAAGTAGAATATAAAAAATATATTTCTGATTTTACTTATGAGGGTGGGTATAAAACAATCGAGAAAGTAGTTTCTCAGGGAAAAGTACCTGAAGCGATATTCGTGGCAAATGATATTATGGCTCTAGGAGTGATGGATTCCTTAAAAAAACATCATATATCTGTTCCAGATGACGTGAAGGTTGTGGGGTTCGACAATATTGAGATGTCGGCTTGGCCTTCTTATAGTTTAACTACTTGGGAGCAGCCAATAAATGAAATGGTAAACGTAACAGTTGCCTATTTAACCGCCGAAATCAGCGAATACTCTGGTCAAACCCAAAATATAGAGATTGATGGAAGATTAATTGTTCGTAATTCAACATATAAACAGTTGACTAATTAATGTTTTTAGAATAATCTTACTTGTATATATTTTTGCATACGTATGCAAAATGAATTGCGTTTTAATGAATGCGTTTTCAAACAAAGGGGAGGAATTACAAATGGTAAAAGTAATTAAGTCTGGAAAGTCACAAGAAGAAGTGAGCGCTAATGATTTGAAAGTATCTCAAATAGTTTCAGAGGCCTTGCGAGACGTGGAAGCTAGGGGTGATCAAGCTGTTCGTGAGTTATCGGAAAAGTTTGATAAGTGGTCACCTGAATCATTCCGTTTATCAAGCGAGCAAATTGAAGAAATGGTTGCACAAGTACCGTCAGAGGTAATTGAGGATATAAAATTTGCTCAAAAAAATATTCGGGAATTTGCAGAAGCACAGCTCGCATCCCTTCAGGATGTAGAAGTAGAAAATATTCCAGGTGTAATTTTAGGACATAAAAATATCCCAGTAAATAGCGTAGGCTGTTATATACCCGGTGGGCGGTATCCAATGGTTGCCTCAGCTCATATGAGTGTATTAACTGCAAAAGTTGCTGGGGTAAAAAGAGTAATTGCATGTACTCCTCCTATTAATGGAGAAATTCCTTATGCTACTATTGCTGCTATGTCGTTGGCAGGGGCAGATGAGATCTATTTGCTAGGAGGTATTCAGGCAATGGGTGCAATGGCAATTGGGACTGAGACTATTCAACCGGTAGATATGATAGTTGGACCTGGTAATGCTTTTGTAGCTGAAGCAAAGCGTCAGCTTTATGGTCGAGTTGGAATTGATTTATTTGCTGGTCCAACTGAAACCTTAGTTGTAGCGGACCATACAGCAGATGCTGAAATGGTTGCTACAGATATTCTTGGACAAGGAGAACATGGACCAACTTCTCCAGGTGCTTTAATAACTACTTCAGAGAAATTGGCAGAAGAAACGTTAGTTGAGATTGAGCGTCAGCTGAAAATTTTACCAACAGCCGATGTGGCTAGAGTCTCTTGGGAAGATTATGGACAAATTCTATTAGTAGATTCTATTGAAGAAGCTAGAATAGAAGCTGACCGTTTAGCGTTCGAGCATGTTGAAATTTTAACAGAAGACCCAGATTACTTTTTAGAAAATATGACGAACTATGGCTGCCTTTTCTTAGGGCCAGAAACAAACGTAGCCTACGGGGATAAAGTAATTGGAACGAATCATACGTTGCCGACAAAGGGTGCTGCAAGGTATACGGGCGGTCTATGGGTAGGCAAATTTATTAAAACAGTAACATATCAAAAGGTAACACCTGAGGCAAGTGCTTATATTGGGGAATATGCAGCACGTTTATGTCAGTTAGAGAACTTTGCTGGACACGCCGAGCAGGCACTACTAAGAGTAAGACGATACGGTAAATAAATAGTTCTTAGGGGTTAAGGGGGGAGAAAGAATGTTAGGTTTCATAGGATTATTTGGTGGTCTAGCGTTACTGATTTATTTAACTATGAAGGGGATGAACCTTCTAATTGCTGCACCACTTACGGCTCTGCTGGTTGGTGTCTTGAATGGACTTCCGTTGTTTCCACAGCTTGTAGAAAAAGGTGCGGACAATTTCTTAACAAATTATATGGGAGGCTTTACTAGCTTTATAGCTTCCTGGTGGTTAATGTTCTTAGCAGGTGCCATTTTTGGTAAAGTCATGGAGGATAGTGGGGCAGCAGATAGCGTGTCCCAATGGATTGTTAGTAAAATTGGTATTAAGCGTGCAGCGCTAGCTGTTGTAATTGCCTGTGCTGTTTTAACTTATGGGGGAGTTAGTTTATTTGTAGTAGCCTTCTCGGTATATCCAATGGCTTTGAGTTTATTTAAGCAAGCAGATTTGCCAAGACGATTTATACCAGCTGCTCTTGGGTTTGGTTCTACAACCTTTACAATGACTTCAGCGGGCTCGCCAGAAATTCAAAACTGGATTCCAATTGAATTTTTAAAGACCTCTCCTTATGCAGGATGGGAAGTAAGCTTTATTGTAGCTGTCTTCATGATGGCATTTGGTTACTGGTGGCTGAAAAAAATGATTACGAAAGCAATGAATAATGGCGAGACATTTGTGAGTAGGGAAACTGATGTAACGACGGTTGCTCGTAAAGAATTGCCCAATCCATTACTAAGCATGATTCCGTTAGGTGTAGTATTAATTATTTCATTTGTCTTACATAAGGAATTGGAAACTTCAGCATTAATACTTGCATTGACCGGTGGTATTATTGCTACCTATCTAATAAACAGAAAGTATTTTCAAAATTTCAGTGGTGCTGTTGCTGAGGGAGCAATGGGTGCTGTTATCGCCATTGCCAATACTGCTGCTGTTGTAGGTTTTGGTGGTGTAGTAAAGGTTACTCCTGCATTTGAAGCAGCAGTTGATGTAATGACTGGTATACCAGGTAGTCCACTAATTGGTGGTGCTTTAGCCGTAGCTGTTATCGCGGGTTTAACCGGTTCATCTTCAGGTGGACAGGCAATCGCCTTACCTCTATTAGCGCCACATTATTTAGATTTAGGCGTAAATGCAGAAGCGCTTCACAGATCCGTTGCCATTTCTTCAGGCTCTCTAGACTCGTTGCCACAAGGGGGCTATGTAGTTACGACTATTCGTTCAATCTGTGGAGAAACACATAAGGATGCTTATCCGGCTTTTGGAGCTTTAACAGTTGTTGTGCCGATTCTCGGTGTAATATTAGCAGTTATTCTTTTCTCTTTTGGCATCGGAATTTAATTATAATACCCAACAAACACATGTTTTGCTGTTTGTTGGGTATTAGTTATTAAAGAAATATAAGGGGTGTGGACAAATGGAAAATGTATCAATTTTAGGTTGTGGAACGATGGGTCATTCTATTGCGTTATCTGCAGCGTGGGCAGGATTACCTGTAAAAGTATATGGAGTTAGTGAGCAGGATCTGGAGATTGCTAAAAAAGGCCTTCAAAATAAAATAAAAGTAATGAAGGATAATGGATTGTTTGATGAAAAGGAAGCAGCACGCATTATCGACCTCATTAAGTTATCTATATCTCTAGAAGAGGTTGTAAAAGAAACAACCTTTATTATTGAAGTAATACCTGAAGTACTAGATCTTAAAAAAAATATGTATAAAAAATTAGAGGCTCTAGTGGATAAGGATGTTATTATAGCAAGCAATACGTCTGGCTTTATGCCAAGTTTATTGGCAGAGGGAATGGATCACCCTAATCGTTTTGTTGTTACACACTTTTGGAATCCCGGTCATCTAATTCCTTTAGTTGAAGTAGTAAAGGGTGAAAAGACAGATAACGGTACGGTTCAGCGAGCTATGCAAGTACTTCAGCATATGAAGAAGAAACCGGTTTTATTAAACAGAGAGATTCCAGGATTTATAGGGAATCGCTTACAGTACGCGTTATTTCGGGAAGCACAATCACTACTTGATGCGGGCGTAGCAACTAAAGAGGACATCGATGCAGCAGTGACGTACAGCATTGGGCGTCGTCTTCCGGTTACAGGCCCATTAATGACTGCGGATATGGGAGGACTTGATGTTTTCTCTGCTATTTCAAATTATCTTTTTGAGGACTTGAGCACCGATCAAAAATCCGGTAGAGTGCTTACACAGTTAGTGGAAGAGAATAAGCTTGGAGACAAAAGTGGAGAAGGCTTCTATACATGGGAAGAGCAATTTTCTCTGTTTAAAAATGTAGAACGTGAACAGATGTTAATTCACTTTCTTAAGGGAGACATGAATTTAGGAGGTAGCGATGAATAACTTCTTTTCTGAGTTAGAGCATAAAACTGTAATTGTAACAGGGGGTAGCAAAGGAATAGGGAAAGATATAGCCCTTACATTTGCTAAGCTAAAAGCTAATGTGGTGATTTCCGGACGAGAAGGTGTGGCATTAGAGGAAACGCTGAAAGAACTACAAGGCTATAACGATCGATGCATCTCTGTTCAAGGCGATTTAAGTAAGTTGGAGAACATTAATAATTTAATAGAGACGACAGTAAAAGAGTTTGGAACAATTGATGTACTTATCAATAATGCAGGAGTTAATATTGCAAAGCCGGCATTAGAAGTAACGGAGAATGACTGGGATATTGTCTTAGATTTAAATTTAAAGTCTGCATTCTTTACAAGCCAGGCAGCGGCTAAATTTATGAGTAAACAAAGAAATGGTAAAATTATAAATATAGCCTCTCAAATGGCCTTTGTAGGATATTACAATAGAGCAGCATATTGTTCTAGTAAAGGTGGTCTAGTTCAACTAACAAAGGCGTTGGCAGTTGAATGGGCTAAGCTTGGTATTAACGTTAACGCTGTGGCACCTACCTTTATAGAAACAGAGTTAACTGCCAAAATGTTTGAGGATGAAGATTTTAAAAGAGATGTCGAAAATAGAATTCTCTTAAAGGGACTTTCGCAGCCAAAGGATATTTCTGGAGCCGTGTTGTATTTAGCCTCTGATTTGGCGAATTTCGTGACTGGCGAAACTTTAAAGGTTGATGGTGGATGGACTGCAATTTAAGATTGGAGGAATTCAATTGAAGGGTAAAGTAGTATTTATAACTGGGGCTGCTAGAGGAATTGGCTATGATGTCGCTAAGGCATTTTTAGAGGCAGGGGCAAGCGTAGTTATTTCAGATTTGAATAAAGTAGCATTAGACGAGGCTGTCTCCACTCTAAATGGGCAAGTAAAGGGTATTGTCTGTGATGTAACGAAAGAAGAGGACATAAAGAACGCCATTGAATCTACAGTAGATTCCTTTGGAAGAATAGATATATT
Organism: Psychrobacillus sp.; assembly: GCF_056205495.1. NCBI lineage: Bacteria > Bacillati > Bacillota > Bacilli > Caryophanales > Bacillaceae > Psychrobacillus > Psychrobacillus sp. The sequence continues at coordinate 5,195 of NZ_JBAEAP010000045.1, forward strand.
GATAAATAATGCAGGTATGCAGCATGTTTCATTAATAGAAGATTTCCCGACAGAAAAGTTCGAGCTATTAATAAAAATAATGCTAACAGCTCCTTTTGTAGCTATGAAATATGCATTACCACACATGAAAAAGCAACAATTTGGCCGGATCATTAATATGGCTTCTATAAACGGCTTGATAGGATTTGCAGGAAAGGCCGCCTATAATTCAGCTAAGCATGGAGTGATTGGGTTAACAAAGGTTGCCGCATTAGAGGCTGCAGCTGATGGAATTACAGTTAATGCAATATGCCCAGGCTATGTAGATACATTGCTTGTACGCAACCAATTTGAAGATTTAGCTAGAACGAGAAATATCAAGGTGGAGCAGGTACTGGAAGAAGTATTGTATCCCCTAGTTCCCCAAAGAAGATTATTAGACGTTCAAGAAATTACTGACTTAGCCTTGTATGTGGCAAGTGAATCTGCCAAAGGCATGACAGGCCAGGCAATTGTTTTAGATGGTGGCTATACAGCCCAATAAGAAAAGGCCCTTATTTCGTAAGGGCCTTTTCTATATAATAATCTAAATTGTTTATGCTTTACTTGATTTTTCAACGAAGAAGGTAATAACTAAGAACATAAAGAATGCAAAAAGTAAATCAGTTCCCCCTACGATAAAGAAGACCATAACCAATGTTTCATTTAAGTCAAAGGGATTTAGAGGCTATCACAGGTCACTCACTAGCTACCATTAATAGAACCATTAAAGATTTAGTTGACAAAGGTCTTTATGCTGACTCTAATATTACTAATAATGGAATTAATGC
>NZ_JBAEAP010000046.1:0-17453 GCF_056205495.1 Psychrobacillus sp.
AGGGTACTATCGAAAAGTAGTCAAAGCTGCTTTATAAAGAAAAAGCTTGATTTCCAATTGGAAGTCAGGCTTTTTTTTATATAGAAGCTAGTGGGCCACTGTAAAATGCTTGGATGTTAACTATTGGCATAGTTTATTCTATTGACAATATGGAAAAAAGAATATAAACTTCTATCATATTAGCAATCTAGTGTGTGAAAGTGAGTGTGTAAAATGAATGCAGTACTAATTGCAGTTGCAGTTATGTTAGTTCTGAGTCTACTTCGTATAAATGTAGTATTCTCATTGATTATAGGTGCATTGGTAGGGGGCCTCACAGCAGGCTTATCGGTCGCAGAAACGATAGAAGCGTTTACGGGTGGATTAGGTGCTGGAGCTACAATAGCGCTTAGCTACGGGCTTTTAGGAGGCTTTGCGGTGGCTATCTCCAAGACAGGCATACCAGAGCTATTAGTAGCAGCTATTCTCAAGCTTGTAAGAAGAGAAGGAGATTCTCAGAAGACTGGTCTAGCTAAGACTTTAATATTCTTATTATTATTGATGATGGCTATATTCTCGCAAAATTTAATACCAATCCATATCGCATTTATCCCATTATTAGTTCCGCCAATTTTGCAAGTATTAAATATGCTTCAGATTGACCGTAGATTGATTGCAACTATTTTAGCGTTTGGATTGATTACACCATACATGTTGTTGCCATATGGTTTCGGTGCAATCTACCAAGAGATCGTAGCTACTCAGATGGGTCTATCTGGTCTAGCAATCAATTTAGATGATATTCCTCGTGCAATGGTAATACCGGCGCTAGGAATGGTGGCAGGACTAGTTATGGCGTTTGTATTATATAGAAAGCCAAGACAATACAAACAACAGGAAGTTGCTGTAGAGGAATTACAATTGAACGTTAAGAAGAGTAGTGTATTTTTCACTATTATTTCATTGATTGCTGCCTTGTATGTCCAGATTGAAACAGACTCAATGATAGCTGGGGCTTTAGCGGGTATTACTGTACTATATATCACAGGAGCTTTAAAGTGGAAGGAAGCTGACCTACTATTAACTGAAGGTATGAGAATGATGGCCTTTGTAGGTTTTGTTATGATTACAGCAAATGGGTTTGCTGCAGTTATTAGTGCAACGGGACACATAGAAAGTCTAGTAGAGACATCTGCACAACTTTTGGAAGGAAACGTAAGCTTGGCTGTTTTGATAATGCTAGTAATTGGTTTAGTCGTAACTTTAGGGATAGGATCTTCTTTTGCCACGATACCAATTATTGCTGCTATCTTTGTTCCCCTGGCATTAGAACTGGGGTTAAGTCCTTTAGCTACTATAGCGCTAATAGGAACAGCAGGTGCATTAGGTGACGCTGGATCACCAGCATCCGACTCTACGCTTGGACCAACTGCTGGATTAAATGTTGACGGACAGCATAATCATATATGGGATACAGTAGTGCCTACATTCATTTGCTACAATATCCCGCTAATCATTTTTGGTTGGTTTGGAATTGTATATATACTATAGAAGAGAGAGCTCCTAAGTGAGCTCTTTTTCTTTTGTTGAGAAGAGCTATCTGTATCTTTTATGGATGCTACTTGTGGTACAAGGGATGAAGGAATTTCTACCATTCATTTCATTTGTATTTTTAGTAATAATTTTATATACTAGAAAACGGCTAAAAAATGTATAGTTTAAATGAATATATATAAAGTTGAAGCATATAAAAAGAATTTGAGAAAAAGACTTGCATATTCTATTTTTATTAGATATAATGTTGAATGTTGGTCTTTGACTGCGATGAAACGAGAGGTTACCGACACACCCGGCCGCTTTGCCATGGCGAGTGTACGGAAAAATTTCGTGGAGAATGTCTAGAAAATAGGCGAAAAGGAGGGAAAATAATGGCAAAACAAAAAATTCGTATTCGTTTAAAAGCGTATGATCACAGAATCCTGGATCAATCTGCTGAGAAAATTGTAGAAACTGCTAAACGTTCAGGTGCAAGTGTATCGGGTCCGATTCCACTTCCGACTGAAAGATCTGTGTATACGATTCTTCGTGCTGTTCATAAGTATAAAGATTCTCGTGAGCAATTCGAAATGCGTACGCATAAACGTCTTATCGATATCGTTAACCCAACACCACAAACTGTTGATGCGTTAATGAAGCTTGACTTACCATCTGGCGTTGATATAGAAATCAAACTTTAATGGTAAAAGATAAAAAACAACAAATTATTATAGGAGGTGTGACGGATGACCAAAGGAATCTTAGGTAGAAAAATCGGTATGACGCAAGTATTTGCTGAGAACGGTGACTTAATCCCTGTAACAGTTATTGAAGCTACTCCAAACGTAGTACTTCAAAAGAAAACTGCTGAGACAGACGGATACGAAGCAATTCAGTTAGGTTTTGAAGATAAGCGCGAAAAGCTTTCTAACAAACCAGCTAAAGGACACGTAGCCAAAGCTAGCACCGCTCCTAAGCGCTTCATCCGCGAATTCCGCGGCTTGGATACAGCTAATTACGAGGTTGGTCAAGAAGTCAACGTAGAAAGTTTTGCAGAAGGCGATGTAATTGATGTAACAGGTATTACTAAAGGTAAAGGTTTCCAAGGTGTTATTAAACGCCACGGACAATCTCGTGGACCAATGGCCCATGGATCTCGTTACCACCGTCGTCCAGGTTCAATGGGGCCAGTTGCTCCGAACCGTGTATTCAAACAAAAAAAATTACCTGGTCAAATGGGTGGGCACACAGTAACAATCCAAAACTTACAAATCGTAAGAGTGGATGCTGGACGTAACCTACTATTAGTAAAAGGTAATGTTCCTGGTTCTCGTAAATCACTAGTAGTTGTTAAGGCTGCTATTAAATCGAAATAATTCTCTGAAGAAAGGAGGAAACAGGAATGACAAAGGTGTCTTTATTCAATCAAGCAGGATCTTCTGTTGGTGAAATCGAGTTAAACGATAAAGTTTTCGGAATTGAACCAAACGAATCTGTGCTATTTGAAGCTATCATTTCTCAACGTGCTTCACTACGTCAAGGTAATCATAAAGTGAAAAATCGTTCTGAAGTAGCTGGTGGTGGTCGTAAACCATGGAAGCAAAAAGGTACAGGTCGTGCTCGTCAAGGTTCGATCCGCTCTCCACAATGGCGTGGTGGTGGTACTGTATTTGGTCCAGTTCCACGTAGCTATAGCTATAAATTACCTAAGAAAGTACGTCGTCTAGCTCTTCTTTCAGCTCTTTCATCTAAAGTGCGTGAAGAAAGCATCGTAGTACTTGAAGGTTTAGCATTTGATGCTCCAAAAACAAAAGAATTCGTGAAAGTGTTATCTAACCTTTCAATCAATAAAAAAGCGTTAGTAGTAACTGCTGATCTAGATGAAAACGTAGCATTAGCTGCTCGTAACATCCCTGGAATCACAGTTGTGTCTGCAACAGGCATTAACGTTTTAGATTTAGTTGGTCACGATAAATTAGTGATGACTAAAGCTGCAGTACAAAAAGTAGAGGAGGTGCTTGGATAATGGAAGCACGTGATATTATTAAACGTCCGGTCATTACCGAGCGTTCTTCTGAAGTAATGGCAGATAAAAAGTACACTTTCGAAGTGGACACTCGCGCTAACAAAACTCAAGTTAAATATGCAGTAGAAGAAATCTTTGGAGTAGATGTTGAGAAAGTTAACATCATGAACTACAAAGGTAAATTCAAACGCGTAGGTAAATTTGGTGGTTATACTAACAAACGTCGTAAAGCGATTGTTACATTAACTCAAGACAGCAAAGAAATCGAGTTATTCGAAATTTAATCCTTATATAAGGAATTAATAATCAAGAAGGAGGGAATAAAATGGCGATTAGAAAGTATAAACCAACGACAAACGGACGTCGTAACATGACTTCACTTGATTACGCTGAAATCACAACGAACAAGCCTGAGAAATCACTACTTGCTCCTGTTAAGCGTAAAGGCGGCCGTAACAATCAAGGTAAAATTACTGTTCGTCATCATGGTGGTGGACACAAACGCCAATACCGCGTAATTGATTTCAAACGAAACAAAGACGGTATTCCAGCACGTGTTGCTACTATTGAATATGATCCAAACCGTTCTGCAAACATCGCATTAGTAAATTATGCTGATGGGGAAAAACGCTATATCCTAGCTCCTAAAGGCTTAGAAGTGGGAATGACAATCGTGTCAGGACCAGAAGCTGATATTAAAGCAGGTAATGCACTTCCATTGCAAAACATCCCAATGGGTACTACTATCCATAATATCGAAATGAAACCTGGTAAAGGTGGTCAGTTAGTTCGTTCTGCTGGTACATCTGCTCAATTACTAGGTAAAGAAGGTAAGTACGTTATCGTACGTTTACAATCTGGTGAAGTACGTTTAATCCTAGGAGTTTGCCGCGCTACTATCGGTGAAGTAGGAAACGAACAACACGAACTTGTAAACATCGGTAAAGCAGGTCGTAATCGTTGGTTAGGTAAACGCCCAACTGTACGTGGATCTGTAATGAACCCGAACGACCATCCACATGGTGGTGGTGAAGGACGTACTCCAATCGGACGTAAGTCTCCAATGTCTCCATGGGGTAAACCAACTCTTGGATACAAAACTCGTAGCAAGAAAAACAAATCCGACAAACTTATCATTCGTCGTCGTAAAAAATAAAGTGGTTTTACTACGGTTCAAAGAACGAGCCGTGGTGCAATCACGGAGGGAGGTTTCAGCATGGGTCATAGCTTGAAAAAAGGACCTTTCGCAGACGATCATTTATTGAAAAAGGTCGATGCACAAAAGGATTCTGAGAAAAAACAAGTGATTAAGACTTGGTCTCGCCGTTCAACAATTTTCCCAACTTTTATCGGGTTAACTATCGCTGTATATGACGGACGTAAACATGTTCCTGTATACGTGACTGAGGATATGGTAGGTCATAAACTAGGCGAGTTTGCACCAACACGCGCTTATAAAAGTCATGGTGCAGATGATAAGAAAACAAGACGCTAATTTGAGAGGAGGTCATTCAAATGTCACAAGCAAAAGCTATTGCTAAAACAGTGCGCATTGCTCCTCGTAAGGTAAGATTAGTCGTTGATTTAATCAGAGGTAAGCAAGTTGGCGAGGCAGTTGCAATTTTACAACTTACACCAAAAGCAGCATCACCTGTTGTTGAGAAAGTTTTAAAATCTGCTATTGCGAACGCAGAGCACAATTATGATTTAGATATTAACAACCTAGTTGTTTCTGAAGTATTTGTTGATGAAGGTCCAACACTAAAACGTTTCCGTCCACGTGCGATGGGTCGTGCAAGTGCTATCAACAAACGTACAAGCCACATTACGGTAGTGGTATCTGAGAAGAAGGAGGGATAATTCGTGGGTCAAAAAGTTCATCCAATAGGATTGCGAGTTGGGATCATTCGTGACTGGGAGTCAAGATGGTACGCTGGCAAAGACTATGCAAACTTACTTCATGAAGATTTAAAAATTCGTAAGTACATTGAAACTCGTTTAAAAGATGCTTCTGTTTCTACAGTAGAAATCGAGCGTGCTGCTAAACGTGTAAACATTACAATTCACACTGCGAAACCAGGAATGGTAATCGGTAAAGGTGGTACTGAAGTCGAAGCACTTCGTAAGCACTTAAACGATATCACTGGCAAGCGTGTACACATCAACATCGTCGAAATTAAAAGAGCTGACCTTGATGCTAAATTAGTAGCAGAAAGTATCGCACGTCAATTAGAAGGCCGCGTATCTTTCCGTCGTGCTCAAAAACAAGCAATTCAACGCACAATGCGTTCTGGCGCTAAAGGTATTAAAACTCAAGTATCTGGACGCTTAGGCGGAGCAGACATCGCGCGTGCTGAACATTACAGCGAAGGAACTGTACCACTTCATACACTACGTGCAGATATTGATTATGCACATGCTGAAGCTGACACAACTTATGGTAAGTTAGGCGTTAAAGTATGGATCTATCGTGGTGAAGTCCTTCCAGTTAAGAAGAACTCTGAGGAAGGAGGCAAATAATATGTTAATGCCTAAACGCGTTAAATATCGTCGCGAACACCGTGGGAAAATGCGTGGTGAAGCAAAAGGCGGTAAAGAAATAGCTTTCGGTGAATTTGGTTTACAAGCAACTGAAGCTAGCTGGATTACAAGTCGTCAAATTGAATCAGCTCGTATTGCTATGACACGTTACATGAAACGTGGCGGTAAAGTATGGATTAAAATATTCCCGCATAAACCTTATACGAAAAAGCCTCTTGAGGTTCGTATGGGATCCGGTAAAGGTGCTCCTGAAGGTTGGGTAGCAGTCGTTAAACCAGGGAAAATTATGTTTGAAATTGCTGGCGTATCTGAAGAGGTAGCTCGCGAAGCATTGCGCTTAGCGTCTCATAAGCTTCCTATTAAGTGTAAAATAGTTAAACGTCAAGAAATTGGTGGTGAATCTAATGAAAGCTAATCACATCCGTGAACTTACTACTGCAGAAATAGAACAAAAGGTAAAATCACTGAAAGAAGAGCTTTTCAACCTTCGCTTCCAATTGGCGACTGGTCAATTAGAAAACACAGCTCGCATTCGTGAAGTTCGTAAAGCGATTGCACGTATGAAAACTGTAATTCGCGAAAGAGAAATCAGTGCAAACAACTGATAAAGGAGGTTTTCAGGCATGACTGAGCGTAATCAACGCAAAGTATACACTGGCCGTGTAGTTTCTGACAAAATGGATAAAACAATCACTGTTTTAGTTGAAACACATAAAAAACATAAATTATACGGTAAACGTGTTAAATATTCTAAGAAATTTAAGGCTCATGATGAGCAAAACGTAGCCCAAATCGGCGATATCGTCCGTATTATGGAAACTCGTCCGCTATCAGCTACAAAACGTTTCCGTTTATTGGAAGTTGTAGAAAAAGCGGTTATTATCTAATAATAAATTCGGAACTACTAATTTCCGGAGGGAGGTAACCTAAGTGATCCAACAAGAAACCCGTATGAAAGTTGCAGACAACTCAGGTGCACGTGAAGTTTTAACAATAAAAGTACTTGGTGGTACTGGACGTAAAACTGCTAATATCGGCGATATCGTCGTATGTACAGTTAAGAAAGCAACACCAGGTGGCGTTGTCAAGAAGGGTGACGTAGTTAAAGCTGTTATCGTTCGCACTAAAAGCGGCGTACGCCGTAAAGACGGAACTTATATCAAATTTGATGAAAACGCGTGCGTTATTATCAAAGACGATAAAGGACCGCGTGGAACTCGTATTTTCGGACCTGTTGCGCGTGAACTACGTGACAGCAACTTCATGAAAATCGTATCTTTAGCTCCAGAAGTTCTTTAATTATCATGAAAGTGCCAATCAAGGAGGTGCGACAGAATGCATGTTAAAAAAGGCGACAAAGTAATGGTGATCTCAGGTAAAGACAAAGGGAAAACAGGTGTTATCCTAACTGCTTACCCGAAGAAAGACCGTGTTTTAGTTGAAGGTGTAAACATCATCAAAAAACACATTAAGCCCAACCAAGCTAATCCGCAAGGAGGAATTGTAAGCCAAGAGGCTGCAATTCACGTATCGAATGTTATGTTAATCGACCCTAAAACTGGCGAGCCGACTCGCGTAGGTTATAAAGTAGAAGATGGCAAAAAAGTTCGTGTTGCGAAAAAATCTGGTGAAATTATTAAATAAGTAAAGAGAAAGGAGGTACACACATGAACCGCCTAAAAGAAAAGTATCTTAAGGAAGTTTCTCCTGCTCTAATGAGCAAGTTTGAATATAGTTCAGTAATGCAAGTTCCTCAAGTTGATAAAATTGTTATCAACATGGGTGTGGGTGATGCTGTATCTAATACAAAAGCACTTGATGCTGCTGTTGAAGAATTACAAATTATTTCAGGTCAAAAACCTGTAGTTACGAAAGCTAAAAAATCGATCGCTGGATTCCGTCTACGTGAAGGTATGCCAATCGGTGCAAAAGTTACTCTACGTGGTGAGCGTATGTACGACTTTTTGGATAAATTAATCTCTATCTCACTTCCTCGTGTACGTGACTTCCGCGGTGTTTCTAAAAAAGCATTCGACGGTCGCGGTAACTACACTCTAGGAGTAAAAGAGCAATTAATCTTCCCTGAAATCGATTATGATAAAGTTTCGAAAGTACGCGGTATGGACATCGTAATTGTAACAACTGCGAACTCTGACGAAGAAGCTCGTGAGTTATTAACACAGTTCGGTATGCCATTCCAAAAGTAAAATAAGGGAGGCGAAAACGTGGCTAAAAAATCAATGATCGTTAAACAACAACGTACGTCAAAGTTCAAAGTGCAAGAGTACACACGCTGCGAGCGTTGTGGTCGTCCGCACTCTGTATATCGTAAATTTAAGCTTTGCCGTATTTGTTTCCGTGAACTTGCATACAAGGGACAAATTCCTGGCGTTAAAAAAGCAAGCTGGTAATCCCCTATAACTGGGAAGGAGGTAAATGTAATGACAATGTCAGATCCAATTGCAGATATGCTAACACGCATTCGTAATGCTAACATGGTTCGTCACGAGAAATTAGAAGTTCCTGCTTCAAACATGAAAAAGGAAATCGCTGAAATTCTAAAACGCGAAGGTTTCGTACGTGATGTTGAATATGTAGAAGATAGCAAACAAGGAATCATCCGCATCTTCTTAAAATATGGTCAAAATGACGAGCGCGTTATTACTGGTTTGAAACGTATTTCAAAACCTGGTCTACGCGTTTACGCTAAAACAAATGAAGTACCTAGAGTATTGAACGGTTTAGGAATTGCTTTAGTTTCTACTTCAAATGGTTTATTAACAGATAAAGAAGCTCGCGCTAAACAAGTTGGCGGAGAAATCGTAGCTTACGTTTGGTAATAATCAACAAACGAATGGAGGTGCAACAAAATGTCTCGAGTAGGTAAAAAACCAATAGAGGTTCCTGCTAACGTTACAGTTACAGTTAACGCTGATAACTCTGTGATCGTTAAAGGACCAAAAGGTGAATTAACAAATTCTTTTAACCAAGATATCAAGATTGAACAAGAAGGTAATGTGATTACTTTAGTTCGTCCTTCAGATTCTAAAGAACACCGTACAATCCATGGCACAACTCGTGCTTTATTAGCAAACATGATTACTGGTGTTTCTGAAGGATTTGCACGTGGACTTGAATTAGTTGGGGTTGGTTACCGTGCACAATTACAAGGTAAGAAACTTGTACTTAACGTAGGGTACTCTCATCCAGTTGAATTCACTCCTGAAGATGGACTTGAAGTTGAAGTTCCTTCTAATACAAAAATTATCGTTCGCGGTATTAACAAAGAACGCGTTGGTGCATTAGCATCTAACATCCGTCAAGTTCGCCCACCTGAGCCTTACAAAGGTAAAGGTATTCGCTATGAAGGTGAAGTTGTACGCCGCAAAGAAGGTAAAACAGGTAAATAATGCATTGCGCATTAGAAAGGAGTGACTACTGTGATTACGAAACAAGACAAAAATCAAGTTCGTAAGAAACGTCATGCACGTGTTCGTACAAAAATCACGGGTACTACTGAACGTCCTCGTTTAAATGTATTCCGTTCTAATAAACACTTATACGCTCAACTTATCGATGATACACAAGGTGTAACAATCGTAAGTGCATCAACTATGGACAAAGATTTCAATGGAACAGCTGGAAACATTGAAGCTGCTAAATTGATCGGTGAAACAATCGCTAAACGCGCTACTGAAAAGAACATTAAATCTGTTGTATTCGACCGTGGCGGTTACTTATATCATGGACGTGTTAAAGCTTTAGCTGAAGCTGCACGTGAAAACGGCTTAGAATTTTAAGAAGAAGGAGGGACATATTTCATGCGTGGTATTGACCCAAACAAACTTGAACTTGAAGAACGCGTAGTAACAATTAATCGTGTTGCTAAAGTTGTAAAAGGTGGACGTCGTTTCCGCTTTACTGCATTAGTAGTAGTTGGAGACAAAAACGGACATGTAGGATTTGGTACTGGGAAAGCTCAAGAGGTTCCTGATGCTATCCGTAAAGCAGTTGAAGATGCGAAGAAAAATCTAATCGAAGTACCAAGAGTTGGCGGAACTACTCCTCACCAAGTAATTGGTCGCTTTGGAGCTGGATCTATTCTAGTTAAACCAGCAGCACCAGGTACTGGAGTTATCGCTGGAGGACCGGTTCGTGCGGTTCTTGAGTTAGCTGGTATTACTGATATTCTATCGAAATCACTTGGATCTAACACACCAATTAACATGGTTCGTGCTACAGTACAAGGTTTAAATCAACTAAAACGTGCTGAGGACGTTGCTAAATTACGTGGTAAATCAGTAGAAGAACTGTTAGGATAAGGGGGGAAATTACAATGGCAACTAAATTAGAAATCACCCTTACTAAAAGCTTGATTGGTACTAAACCAAATCAACGCAAAACAGCAGAAGCTCTTGGATTACGTAAACTTCATCAAACAGTTGAGCACCAAGACAACGCCGCTATCCGCGGAATGGTTGGCAAAGTAGCTCACTTAGTAACTTTGAAAGAAATTTAAGGTTTATTTTAAGAATAAGGAGGTGCCACCATATGAAACTTCATGAGTTAAAACCAGCAGAAGGATCTCGTTCTACACGTAACCGCGTAGGTCGTGGTATCGGTTCTGGTAACGGTAAAACTGCAGGTAGAGGTCATAAAGGTCAAAATTCTCGTTCAGGCGGAGGAGTACGTCCAGGATTTGAAGGGGGTCAAAACCCTTTATTCCGTCGTTTACCAAAACGTGGATTTACTAACATCAACCGTAAAGAATATGCAATTGTAAACCTTGACACATTAAATCGTTTCGAAGAAGGCACAGAAGTTACACCTGCTCTATTAATAGAAACAGGTGTTGTGAGTAATGAAAAGTCTGGTATTAAGATCTTAGGTAATGGAACTCTTGAGAAGAAACTATCAGTAAAAGCTCACAAATTCTCTGCAACAGCAAAAGAAGCAATAGAGAATGCTGGCGGACAAACAGAGGTGGTTTAATGTTTCAGACAATCTCCAACTTTATGCGTGTGAGAGATATTCGAAATAAAATCATTTTTACATTATTGATGCTAATCGTGTTTCGTATTGGGACATTTGTTCCAGTACCTCACGTTAATGCAGATGTACTAAAGCAAACAGATGAACTAGGTTTAATCGGTTTCTTAAATACATTCGGTGGTGGAGCTCTTGCTAACTTTTCTATTTTAGCAATGGGTATCATGCCATACATTACAGCATCAATCATCGTTCAGTTGTTACAAATGGACGTTGTTCCGAAGTTTACTGAGTGGGCAAAACAAGGAGAAGTCGGAAGACGGAAACTTGCTCAATTCACTCGATACTTCACAATTGTGTTAGCTTTTATCCAAGCGATCGCCATGTCATATGGTTTCAACCAAATGTATAGTGGTTCTTTGATAAAAGACGATGGTATTCTAACGTATCTAACTATTGCAGTTGTATTAACTGCCGGTACTGCATTCTTAATGTGGTTAGGTGAACAAATCACTGCTTCAGGCGTTGGTAATGGTATTTCTGTCATTATCTTTGCAGGTATCGTTGCTGCTATCCCTAACGGAGTTAACCAATTGTATGCTCAACAAATCCAAGATGCTGGTGATGCATTATTCATCAACATCGTGATTATCATCTTGCTTTTATTGGCAATCATTGCTGTTACAGTAGGAGTTATTTATATTCAACAAGCGTTGCGTAAAATTCCTATTCAATATGCAAAACGTGTTGCTGGTTCTTCACAAACTGGAGGCCAACAAACACATTTACCTTTAAAAGTTAACGCTGCGGGAGTTATCCCAGTAATCTTTGCATCTGCGTTCCTTATGGCTCCGCAGTCTATAATTTTGTTCTTTGGTGAAAACTCAACAACAGAATTTATTAGAAACACGCTAGATTACACACAGCCAGTTGGTATGATCATCTATGTTGCTTTGATAGCTGCCTTTACTTATTTCTACGCATTCATTCAGGTGAATCCGGAAAATGTAGCAGATAACTTGAAAAAGCAAGGTGCGTATATTCCAGGGATTCGTCCAGGAATAAATACACAAGATTACTTAACAAGCGTTTTATACCGTTTAACTTTTGTCGGTGCTATTTTCTTAGCAGTAATCTCTATTATGCCTCTATTATTTGTAAAGTTTGCTGGTTTACCACAATCTATACAAATTGGCGGAACAAGCCTGCTAATCATTGTTGGGGTAGCCCTTGAAACAATGAAACAATTAGAATCCCAATTAGTTAAACGTCACTATAAAGGCTTTATGAAATAATGTCGGTTTTTAGGAACGGTAAGAGTTCCTAAAAATCAACAAATAGTCCTGGGGGGCATTTTCGTATGAATATCGTTTTAATGGGTCTGCCTGGTGCTGGTAAAGGCACTCAAGCAGATAAAATTGTTGAGAAGTACGCAATCCCCCATATTTCTACAGGCGACATGTTTCGTGCAGCTATTAAAGAAGGCACGGAGCTTGGTTTAAAAGCAAAATCGTTTATGGATCAAGGTGCATTAGTACCCGATGAAGTTACGATTGGTATTGTTCGTGAAAGATTAAGTAAACCAGATTGCGATCAAGGATTCCTATTAGATGGCTTCCCGCGTACGGTTCCTCAAGCTGAAGCATTAGATGCTTTACTTTCGGATCTAGGGAAATCTATTGAGCATGTGCTTAATATTCAAGTAGAACAAGAAGAATTGATTAAACGTCTAACAGGTCGTCGTATTTGTAAAGAGTGCGGCACTGCTTATCATCTACTGTTCAACCCACCTGCTAAGGAGGGTGTTTGTGACAAAGATGGAGGAGAGCTTTATCAACGTGCGGACGATAATCCCGAAACGGTGACGAACCGTCTGGAAGTAAATATGAAGCAAACACAACCTTTGCTTGATTTTTATGAGAACAAAGGTGTTTTAAGTAATTTAGATGGCCAGCAGGATATTAAAGTAGTATTTGCTGACATCGATGCTCTGTTACAGGGCAACCGCATCTAAAGCCCGGTGCCCGTCGCAGACGACTGAATATCCGGGTAGTATGCAAAGAACGTAAACGTTTTTTTCGAGAGCTGCAAAAGCATATTGCGCCCGGTATACGAACTGGATGATATTAAAATGTGTTAACAGCGAGGACCCCCTAGTCCACGTGCATTTTGATTTCTGAAAGGGTATAATGGGTTTCGTGGAAAGCATTAATCGAACGGGTACTATGGAACTCATCCAACACATTCGTACGAACATGTTGACATGAGGGAGACAGGTTTCTACCAGTCAGTCTACTCGGTGGATTGCGTTAAACGAAACCTTACGAGTGTCTTTCGAACATCTCTCATGATTTCCAAACATATGCTTAAAACGAATAGTTTCGTTTATTTTGAGGCTATACTACAGCAAATTACGTTTGATTATTGTTGAGAACCTGATTTGTATATAGAAGGGAGACAGGGTTGATGGCGAAAGATGATGTAATTGAAGTCGAAGGAACAGTTGTTGAGACTTTGCCAAACGCGATGTTTAAGGTAGAATTAGAAAACGGTCATACGATACTTGCGCATGTATCGGGTAAAATTCGTATGCACTTTATCCGCATTTTACCTGGAGATAAAGTCACAATTGAACTTTCTCCTTACGATTTAACTCGCGGTCGTATCACGTACCGTTTTAAATAAATCTTTTGCACTCCGGACTACTAAGGAGGTTGGGTTAGATGAAAGTGAGACCATCTGTGAAGCCGATCTGCGAAAAATGTAAAGTAATTCGCCGACGCGGTAAAGTAATGGTAATCTGTGAAAATCCTAAACACAAACAAAGACAAGGATAATAAGAAGGAGGTGCACGACACATATGGCACGTATTGCTGGTGTTGACATTCCACGCGATAAACGCGTTGTTATTGCATTAACATATATTTTCGGAATCGGTAAAACTACGTCACAAAAAGTATTAGCGGAAGCTGGGATCTCTGAAGAGACTCGCGTTCGTGATTTAACTGAAGACGAGCTTAACAAAATCCGTGAACAAATCGGTGTATACAAAGTAGAAGGTGACCTTCGTCGTGAAGTATCACTAAACATTAAACGTCTGATGGAAATCGGTTCATTCCGAGGAATCCGTCATCGTCGCGGCTTACCAGTACGCGGACAAAACACGAAGAACAACGCTCGTACTCGTAAAGGTCCACGTAAAACAGTAGCTAACAAGAAAAAATAATCGGTAAAGGAGGTTTCTTCTTAACATGGCACGTAAACAACAAACACGTAAGCGTCGTGTGAAAAAGAATATCGAATCCGGTATTGCTCACATTCGCTCAACATTTAACAACACTATTGTGACTATAACAGACATGCAAGGTAATGCAATTTCTTGGTCAAGTGCTGGAGCTCTTGGATTCAGAGGTTCTCGTAAATCTACTCCATTCGCTGCACAAATGGCTGCTGAAACTGCTGCTAAAACTTCAATGGAACATGGTTTAAAAACTTTAGAAGTAACTGTTAAAGGTCCTGGTGCTGGTCGTGAAGCGGCAATCCGCGCACTACAAGCTGCAGGTCTAGAAGTTACAGCAATTAAAGACGTAACACCAGTACCACATAATGGTTGCCGTCCACCAAAACGTCGTCGCGTTTAATAGGTGATCCTCAATATGTTTGAGAACATCATTTATTGTACAGACTGAGGTTGTGCAACACAGCAATCAGTTAAACGATCGAATTCATGATGGAAAGAACCTATACATTCGATGTTTTGAGGGAGGGTAAATTGGAATGATCGAAATTGAAAAACCAAAGATTGAAAGTGTAGAAATCAGCGAAAGTGCCAAATTTGGTAAATTTGTTGTAGAACCGCTTGAACGTGGCTATGGAAATACTTTGGGTAATTCTTTACGTCGTATCCTTCTGTCTTCTTTACCAGGAGCTGCAGTTACTTCTATTCAAATCGATGGCGTTTTACACGAGTTTTCAACTATTGAAGGCGTAGTGGAAGATGTAGCATCTATTATTATGAATGTGAAAAAGCTAGCTCTTAAAATCTACTCTGATGAAGAAAAAGTCATAGAGATAGATGTTAAAGGAGAAGGAACGATTACAGCAGCTGACATTACTCATGACAGCGACGTGGAGATTTTAAATCCTGAGCTTTATATTGCTACAATCGGCAAAAATGGTCATTTCCGTATGCGTATGTACGCAGGGAGAGGCCGTGGCTACACTCCTGCTGATCAAAACAAACGTGAGGATCTTCCTATCGGCGTAATCCCGATCGACTCTATTTATACTCCAGTTTCACGCGTTAATTTTCAAGTGGAAAACACTCGTGTTGGGCAAATGTCTAACTACGATAAATTAACTCTTGATGTGTGGACAGATGGCAGCACCGGTCCAAAAGAGGCGATTTCTCTTGGAGCAAAAATACTAACAGAGCACTTGAACATTTTTGTAGGGATGACAGATGAGGCACAAACTGCTGAAATCATGGTCGAAAAAGAAGAAGATCAAAAAGAAAAAGTTTTAGAGATGACTATTGAAGAACTTGATCTTTCTGTTCGTTCTTATAACTGCTTGAAGCGCGCAGGTATTAATACAGTACTTGAGCTAGCTAGCAAGTCAGAAGACGACATGATGAAAGTAAGAAACCTTGGACGTAAATCTTTAGAAGAAGTAAGAGCTAAGTTAGATGAGCTTGGCTTAGGATTACGTAAAGAAGACTAAGCGAATTTTGATATAGCTAGATATGAATATTCACCAAAGGAGGGAAACATCCATGGGTTACAGAAAACTTGGACGTACAAGTTCTCAACGTAAAGCGATGTTACGTGACTTAACGACTGATCTAATTATTCATGAGCGTCTTCAAACAACTGAAGCACGTGCAAAAGAATTACGTTCTGTTGTTGAAAAAATGATCACTTTAGGTAAACGCGGAGACTTGCATGCTCGTCGTCAAGCAGCTGCTTATATTCGTCGTGAAGTAGTTACTACTACAAACGAAGAAGGCGAAGAATCAACAACTTTTGCTTTGCAAAAATTGTTTGATGATGTTGCACCACGTTATGCAGATCGCCAAGGCGGTTACACTCGTATTATGAAAGTTGGACCTCGTCGCGGAGACGGAGCACCAGTTGTAGTAATTGAGTTAGTTTAATTTAATGGATCAGTCGTTTGATCGATTGCTAAATTAAAATCCAAAGCTGAAGAGGGATGTTGGTGTTGCTACCACCCTCTTCTTTTTTCAAACAGATTTATACGACATTATAAAAGCAGAGTGTTATGATGAGCGGACTTTCATTAGTGGCGTCTCGTCTAGCTCTACGCACCTCATTTTCTGACTGGTCTTGAGCAACCAGTCAAGAAATAAGTTATAGAAGAGCGCATTTCTCCAAATGAGGTGCGCGCTTTTTTAATTTGTCCATAAAATTTGTTAGGATAGAGTTAAGCCGAGCAGAGTTTAGTTAAGGGAGGTTAAGTGGTTGAAAAAAGAAATTATATCCTTACAGAATGTAACCTTTACATATGCTGAAGAGGAGTCTATTATACGGCCAGCTATACATAATGTATCATTTTCTATTAAGGAAGGTGAATGGGTCGCCATTGTAGGTCATAATGGTTCTGGTAAATCGACGTTAGCCCGACTAATGAATGGTCTTCTATTTCCTCAGGAGGGAACAGTACGTGTTTTTGGTGACTCCTTGTCACAAGACAATCTTTGGGAAACAAGATCGAAAATGGGGATGGTTTTTCAAAATCCTGATAACCAATTCGTCGGAGCTACTGTTCAGGATGATGTAGCATTTGCCCTTGAGAATAATGGAATCCCCTTTGAGGAAATGGTAGAACGAGTTAGACATTCGCTAGCAAAGGTCAATATGCAAGATTTTATGAATAGCGAACCTCATCATCTATCCGGCGGTCAGAAGCAAAGAGTGGCGATAGCAGGCGCTATTGCGATGCAACCTCGAATCTTACTGTTAGACGAAGCAACCTCTATGTTAGACCCGCAAGGAAAGGAAGAGGTGCTAACTACTGTCAGACAGTTAAGAGAAGAAACAGATTTAACCGTTATCTCCATCACCCATGATTTAGAGGAAACATTGCTTGCGGATAGAGTAATAATGATGAACCAAGGGGAAAAGTATGTGGAGGATACTCCTAAAGGGATTTTTGAACGCGGCCAAGAATTGGTGGATTTAGGTTTAGATTTACCTTTCGCCATGAAAATGTCCAAGCTCCTAAAAGCTGAAGGGATATCCCTAACTGCAGAACATATGACAGAAGAAGAGTTGGTGAATGATTTATGGACATCATACTTCAACAAGTAAGCTACGCCTATGCTAAAGATACACCCTTTGAAAAGAGAAAGTCGGAGGCCAAG
>NZ_JBAEAP010000047.1:0-1936 GCF_056205495.1 Psychrobacillus sp.
TGGTCTTCTGTAAAGAAAGTAGACAAATTAATTCACAACTTTTTTTCTTCCACTACCGCGCTGCCGCTTGCTGGGATGGTGAAAACAGGATAGGTCACAACCAGACCTATCCTATTTCCACCATCTCTGATTTTCTCACCCTGCAGCCAAAAGACGACTTTTATTGTACGCTTGTTCAAAGTCTACTGGACTCAGATAATCCAATGTAGAATGCCTTCTTCTCGTATTATAGAATTGATCAATATAATGACGAACAGCTTTGACTGCTTCCTCTCGTGTCTCCCATTTATATCTGTAGATCAACTCTTTCTTGATTGTCGCATGGAATGACTCGATACATGCATTATCATAAGGATCCCCTTTGCGGCTCATACTTCCCTTCATTTCTCTGCCAGTCAATAACTCGGTATATTCCTTAGCACAATATTGGGACCCGCGGTCCGAGTGATGGATGAGTCCTTTGCCCGGGTTCCTTATCATAATTGCCTGTTGGAGAGCTTCGAAGGGCAATTCTTTTTTCATATGGTCTCTAATACTCCAGCCAATAATTTTTCGTGAAAAAAGGTCCATTACGCTCGCTAAATATAACCACCCTTGTACAGTCCAGATATAGGTTATATCTGTGACCCAGACGGTATTAGGTTCATCCACTAAGAATTTGCGTTCAAGCAGATTTGGATAGATAGGATGTTGGTGATTTGAATCTGTCGTCACCACGTAAGGGGTCTCTGACGTCGCACGGAGTCCCATCTCTTTCATTCGTTTCCCTATTGTCCGCTCACACAACTGAACGCCTTGCGCTTCCAAATCTTTTGCGATTCGCGGGCTGCCATAAGTTCCATGACTTTCAATGAAACTGGTACGGATCAGTTGGTTGATTTCTTCTTTTTCCTCCTGAATTTTGTTCCGTTTCTCTTTTTCTCTCAACCATTTGTAATAACCACTAGTTGAAACCTTTAAAACTTCAGACATCTTCACCACGCGAAACTCCGTTTGATGTTCCTCCATAAACGCAAATATCACGTGTGGCCTTTGGCGAAGACATGCATGGCCTTTTTTAATATTTCATTTTCCTCTTTCAGTTCTTTTTCGTTCTTCTCTAGCTCTGCTATGCGTCTTTTCAGTTCTGTAGAAGAGATGAGCTGTTCATTATTTGAAAGCTCCTGCTTCTTGTTGTAGGCCCTTACCCAGGCACGAATTCTTTGCGGCTTGATCCCATGTTCATATCCTAATTCGGTTGCCTTTCTTCCATCTTCGACTACCAATTTCACCAGATAATCACGCATTTCTCTACTTGTCCTTGTCATAATAAACACGCTCCCTTTATTTTCTATAAGTATGAAGGTCGTGTTTTAACATGTCTACTTTTTATACTATCTCTAGAAGTGTTGCGGGAAACCACAAAAGTGTTGCGCTTTTTGCTCGAAGTGTTGCGCTTACCACTTAAAGTGTTGCAGTTGCAGAAACTACTTTGCAACCTAATTTTAGTATGCGTCAGTTTGAATATGAATATGTTATATTCGTCAATTGAGCAAAATAAAAAGCACCTCGAGCTACTGAAGTACTTTAGAAAATACGTGATTAATCATGTAATAGTTTGATTGTTTGCGTAAAATCTTTATTTTGGATAACATAACTATCACTTGTTTTTTCGCTGAAAACTATTACATTTTCATCGAGAAATACGTACACTTTTTGCGAGTAATTTGATTTAGGAGCAATTATATAATCTGCATCGAGGACGGGATATCTTTCGTCTGATTTAATTAGCTTTAGATCCTCGAATAACCTCACTAAATCCTTCTGTTTATCATCTGAAATTTGAATGGGTATTATTTTTTCGTCTTTTATCTTTTGAACGGATATTGCTGCCTCTTTACTAAAGTGATTTTCTTCTAAAACGTCTCCTACTGTAAGTTCATTGGATAAATAATTG
>NZ_JBAEAP010000048.1:0-3512 GCF_056205495.1 Psychrobacillus sp.
ATCGTAGTAGATGGAGTTTCATGTGTGGCAGGAGTAGAAACAAAAATGGATGAGTGGGGAATCGATGTAATGGTCACTGGTTCTCAGAAGGCATTCATGCTTCCTGCAGGTTTAACGTTCGTCGCCGCTAGTGCAAAAGCTTGGAAAGTGATCGAAGAAAACGATCAGCCTAGATTCTATTTGAACCTAAAAAAATATAGAGATAATTTACTAAAAGATACTACACCGTTTACTCCCGCCTTGTCATTATTATTTGGACTTGAGCAGGTGCTGAACTTATTGGAGACAGAAGGTCTTGAAAACGTATATGCTCGCCATGAGCTAATGAAAAATATGACTCGTGCAGCGTTTAAAGCACTAGACATTCCATTACTGACAACAGATAAGGATGCTTCCCCAACTGTTACAGCTGTTCAGCCAGAGGATTTTGATGCAGAAGAGTTCCGTAAAATTCTGAAGAATGAATTCGCGATATCCATAGCAGGCGGCCAACAGCATTTAACGGGCAAAATCTTCCGAATTGGGCATATGGGCTATTGCTCTCCAGCAGATCAGCTGCAGATCATTAGTGCGATAGAGATAGCTCTAAAAAAAATAGGTAAAGATATTGAGCTTGGAAAAGGAACAGCAGCGGCGCAACGAGTTTATTTAGCATAAGTAAAACTTAATGAGAAGGAGCAGATGAATGATGACTTACAATATACTAATTAGCGACCCACTTAGCGAGGATGGTATTTTCCCTTTAAGGGAGGCAGAGGGATTTAATATAGTAGTAGATACAGATTTAACCCCTGATCAACTTGAAGAAAAAATTGGAGAATTCGATGCTTTGCTTGTGCGAAGTCAAACTCAGGTTACTCGAGAAATTATTGAAAAGGCAACGAACCTAAAAATCATAGGCAGAGCTGGAGTTGGAGTAGATAATATCAATCTTCCTGCAGCAACAGAGCGTGGAATTATCGTTGTTAATGCACCGGACGGCAACACCAACTCTGCTGCTGAGCATACTATTGCAATGTTAATGTCGCTTGCTCGAAAAATTCCGCAAGCATTCCATTCCTTAAAAAATAAAAAATGGGATCGCAAAACGTATATTGGAGTAGAGGTAAAGAATAAAACATTGGGTGTCGTTGGATTTGGTCGAATCGGTCAAGAGGTTGCAGTTCGTGCAAAGGGTCAACGAATGAACGTAATTGCCTACGATCCTTTCTTAACTCCTGAAAAAGCAGAGAAGCTTGGAGTACAATTTGGTACCGTGGAGGATGTTATTAAAGCAGCAGATTTCATCACTATACATACTCCTTTACTGAAAGAGACACGCCACCTAATTAATAAGGAAGCATTTGAAAAAATGAAGGACGGTGTACAAATCATTAACTGTGCCCGCGGCGGAATTATTGATGAGGATGCTTTATATGATGCTATTCTTTCGGGCAAGGTGGCTGGGGCAGCACTAGATGTGTTTGAAGAAGAACCATTCGTAGAGCATAAGCTGTTAACATTGCCACAGGTTATTGCTACACCTCATTTAGGGGCTAGCACAGTAGAAGCACAAGAAATAGTAGCAATTGACGTGTCATACGATGTAGTGAGCTTTTTAACAGAAGGAGTCGTAAAAAATCCAGTTAACCTTTCTTCAGTACCGAAGGACATATTGGCAAAAATTGAACCATATTTCAACCTGGTCGAACAGCTTGGATCCTTCTTGAGCGATTTAGTGGAGGGACCTCCAGAAGAAATAAATATTACCTACGCTGGCGAGCTTTCTAATTTTGATACACGCCCATTATCTCGAAACGCAGTTAAGGGCTTCCTAAAAAGCAAGTTAGGCGAGTCTGTAAACGATGTGAACGCCAAATTCCTTGCTGATCGTCTTGGCATTTCTATTAATGAATTAAAAACGACAAACTCTAAAGGATTTACAAGTCTAATTACAGTGGAAGTAAAAACTGCTACTGAATCACGAAAAGTGTCTGGTACATTATTGAATGGACTCGGTGGGCGAATCGTTCGAGTGGATGACTTTATCGTAGATGTGGTCCCTAACGGATATTTACTATTTATTCGTCATAAAGACCAACCAGGTGCAATTGGGCGTGTAGGTATGCTGCTTGCAGAGGAAGGCGTGAATATTGCAACGATGCAGGTGGGACGCTCTGAAGTAGGCGGTGATGCAATCATGATGCTTACAATCGACAAGCATATAGAGGGTAAAGGTGTCGAGAAGTTAAAGAGTCTAGCAGATATATTCGATGCAACACCTATAGATTTATAAGTGAAAATTTAAAAGCTTAGTTTAAAATTGAAAAATCATCTCTCGAGGTCTTCTGAGAGGTGATTTTTTATTGGATATTTATGTTAAAATTATTATACGTGTTGAAGGTCTGCCTCAAACTAACTTTCTCACAAGGATTATTAAACTTGCCTTCTTGGGTAGATACTCTATTTCATAGAGGGGATAGGTTCTAAATCTGACATAATAAAAAGGAGTCTAGCTATACATATGGTCATCCTAATTCTCATCATCACATTGCTGCTTTATGGCGGTCTAGTCTATTATATTGGCTGGCGGGGATATCGCTGGCTCCGTCCGGAATCGTCAAGTCGCCGCTTCAAATTACTTTACAGCTTCATCGTAGTACTGGCAGCCAGCTCTTTAATTGTCGGTTTTATATCGGGAATCACCTTTATAAATATTGTGGGTGCTTACTGGATGGCATGCTTTTATTTACTGTTGCTATTAGTTCCTCTCGCTCATATTACAGTTATTCTCTTGCGTTATACCAGGCTACCGAGACACAGAACACAAAAATGGGCTGGTTTCGTCACTTTGGGACTGGTTGTATTTTTTCTAGCATACGGCACATATAATGCATATAGTCCTGTTGTTCGCGACTACGATATTAAGATAGCCAAAGGTTCCTCGTCGCTGGATAGCCTTCGTATTGCCATGGCGGCAGATACACACTTTGGTTTGCTGTCTGGGAAAAGTCACGCGGAACGTTTAGTTAAGGAAATTAACGCCCTCAATCCAGATATAATCCTACTACCTGGTGATCTCTTCGATGATGATATTCAACCATTTCTTGATCAGAGAATAGATCAGATATTATCTAAACTTCATGCACCTTATGGAGTTTATGCTTCTCTCGGCAACCATGATAGGCATGACGGTACCATGCAAGAACTAATAGATGCATTGGAGAACAGCGGAATCAATATACTTTACGATGATATAGTAGAGGTTCAAGGAAAATTTACGCTCATTGGCCGAAAAGACCGCATCGACAAGGACAGGTTACCTTTAGATTCACTGATGAATGATGTGAACCTTTCAAATCCAACTATTTTATTGGATCACCAGCCATATGAGCTTGATATAGCACAGCAGCAAGGCATTGACTTGATGGTGTCAGGCCATACGCATGGTGGTCAGGTCTTTCCCGGCAATCTAATTACTGGTGCTATTTATGAAAATGATTGGGGACATCTGCAAAAGGAAACGATGCATT
>NZ_JBAEAP010000049.1:0-4458 GCF_056205495.1 Psychrobacillus sp.
TTTGAAATAGTAAAGGTTTTACCAGTACCTGTGGCCCCTAGTAATGTTTGATGCTTTTTGCCCTCATTTACTCCTTTTACTAGCTCTTTTATTGCTTCTATTTGATCCCCTGCTGGCTCATACGGAGATTGTAAATCAAAAATTTGTTCCATATGTATGCCTCCCGTGTTCTTATTAAATTTAGTTTAGCATAATCATTTTTCTAACACTATTAAAACGAACATACGTTTTTAAAATAAATTTTCAGAGTAGGTTCAACCTTTGTTATATCAACGATTTAGTGGTAAAAATCTCTTCCTATCTATTACTACCCTCTTTTACAGAAAAAGCTACATTTTATCTTGCAAAAATATAAGAATGTTAGTTTTTTAACATCAAAAGAATAGAATTTTTATCAAAACTAAAAGCAGTTCAAATTTCACTCATTGTAAAATTTGAACTGCTTTATTTTTATATTTTCTTCATAGCCGTTGTTTTTATTAAGTTCGCCGCCTTATCTCCGAACTACTGTTTTGAAAGACATTTACCCAAATTATATGCAAAAAGTGAGATTGCATGGCGCAATCTCACTTTTTTGGGGCACGAGATTAGATTATCCCAGCCCCATCCTCAACATATATTAACTATTAATTCCTCACGAATTCCCGGCCCATTAGCAACTTAATTTTTCAGATGAAGTAACACGTTCGTGTACTCGTTAAATGCTTCTTTATCCTTGCGATCCAATGCCTCGTCAATTAAACCCATTAGCCGAAAACTTCTCTGCTCCCGGTGGACAACATTTAAAAACATATCAAGATAAATCTCGTTTAACAACTTTTCTGCAGAGCTTTCTTTCCCTGTTTGTCCCATTGCTTTCATAAAATCTGTATATGAATATTGTTTGTCCATTTCAATCACCCCGATGCCTTTTTTATATTATATAAAAGCTTAAGGCTAGTTGCAATCATTTTAAGAAAATTTAGATTATACAGTAAATAGAAGTATTTTTTGAAATTTAGATACATTAGCTTGATTTATTTCCAAAATTAACTATAATTTAAATTATAATATACTAAGGAGTGAAATTTTCTGACTAATAAAATTGAAAATAAATCCCATCTTATCTCCTTCGAAACCGCGTTACTTCAACCTTCTGTAGTAAATAACAAAGTTTACACGAAAGTTACTAATTTTTCTGGTGAAACCTCCATGGTAAGTAAAAAGCCATACGAAATCGTTCGTTATTCCTGCTCCTTCTACGGTTCTTCTTTTCAACACGCAGTAAACCTTTCTCGGGAAACGATTGGCAACTATTTTAAGCTACCAATCATACTAGCTCATGACTTTGGGTCACCTTGTATATGGATTCCTGTTCTTTCTCCAAAATCAGATTTAAATATATGGTTTTCCTATCAGGCCATCGAAACTTTTTACCCAAATAAAAAGGGATCTACCGTTGTTCTTTCTAATGGGGATACCATTGATGTTCCTGTTTCGCCTAACACTATGAATCGTCAAGTGGCGTATGCCAACATATTAAGCACCCAATTTCTGAAACGAATGAGCCACCTTTTAAACAACGGATATGCCACCTCTAGACAAGCATCTATGCGTAAAAACATTCGCAACTGATTAGGTAATGGTTAAGTACATAGAAAGCAGTTCTTCTACGCGGTTACGAAGACGGACGTTTAGATAACGACGGTGCTCCTCGTATCCTCCATGAAAAAACACGTACTCTGTGAACATATCATCTCCTTCTCCTCTAATCACTTTCATACTATGCCTTCTCATGTAGACATGTGTGTCTTTTAACTCTTTTTGAACTTGCTTCGCTGCTCCTTCTACGAGAGTCAAATAAGGTCTGTTTAATTTGAATGGGGCTTTTTCAATAATGGTTCGATCCTTTTCCAAGATGGTAAATACCATGGGAAGATAAATCATTTTTTCGAAATATGGAATTGCCTCTTCTGGTATTAAGGGCATCTTCATTCACCTTTCTTTTAAAAGAACATTTGTTCTTATATTTTACAACTTTTAAAAGAAAATGCAATGGAAAGAAAAGAACTTCAATCAAAAAACTGCCAATCTAATGAATGGCAGTTAAATCATTGTGATACTATGTCAGTTGCCCACTTGCGAGCTTCCTTATAAAAATTATTAAGACTTGGAAAATCGATTTCTAGATTATTAGCTCCTTCGAGCATATCGTTCCAACGAACCTCATCATAGGCAATAGTTAAATCTAAGAAAGGAGTCATCTCAGTGTTGGACCCAACCAAAGTAGCTGCTACATCATCAGAAAGAGGTAACTCTTTGACTAGCTGATCCATCTTCTTATGTAAGATGGTGTCCATTAGAGAGAACATGCCTACTAATAAGTATTCAGAGGAATTTGTCAGTTTTTTTTGTTTAGCAAGTAGCTCACAAAATTTCGCTCTAAATAAGGATGCTTCTACAATAGCTAGTCCATCCCCTTTGTAGTTTTGATGTAACTCTCGCAGTAACAAGACATGAAGCCAATGATTGATCTCCTCCAGCCCTAACATTAAAACACCCTGTTTAATCGAGCGAACCTTGGAACGTGGTCGAGCAACTGGAGAATTGACCATTTTTAACACTTTAAAGGTCAAGGAAACGTCTCTCTCTATTTCTAACGCAATTTCATCCATCGAGGCTTCTTCCTTGCGTAAAAGATTGATCAGTCTAATGTATTGCACTACGTTAGCAGGGATATCTGTCGCCTTAATAATTTCAGGCTTAGCAAAGAAGTACCCTTGGAACAATTTATAGCCAGCAGATTTAGCTTCGTAAAAATCGGCTCGTGTTTCCACCTTTTCAGCTAGCAGGACAATGTTGGGATAGTTGGTTTGGACAATCTTCTCGACCGATTTCCTCTCTTCCACTGTAGTGGCAAGAAAATCTATCTTAATAAAGCTAACTAAGCTAAACAGTTCATCATAATAGAGAACATTTTGTTTTAAAACAAAATCATCCAATGCAAGAAGAAAGCCCATTGCTTTTATTTGTCTAATTTGTTTAATAAGATGGGGAGTTATCGTAATATTTTCTAATATCTCTACCACTATCCGGTTAGAGGGGAACTTTTTTAGTACCGCCTTATCCAGAAGGTTTTCAGTGAAATTAATAAAGCATAGCTTATCGCCTGCAATTTCATTTATCCCTATGGTCAGAAATGAATGTGTCAGCACATCAATCGTTGCCATATCCGCATCCACATCAGGGAAAGAATTGTCTTCGTTATTCCTATAAAGCAATTCATATCCATATAATGACTCGTTCATATTAAAAATTGGCTGCCTTGCAATAAAAATCTCCATTTAATTTCCTCATGTTCTTAAGAAATGTAATTGATACTATTGTATCAAAGATAAGGATGAAAAACGACCTATTTTTTCCTTTGATGACAGGATTATCATAAAATGATATGTTAATAGTGAAGAACTTTAGCGTATTAGGGGGAGAAATAATGGAAACTATTACTTATGAACAACAGGGGAATATTGGAATTGTCACATTAAACCGACCTACAGCTTTGAACGCTTTCAACTATGAAATGTTATGTGAACTAGGAGAAATTGCAGAATCTATCCGTATCAATCCGGACATTAGAGTAGTAATCTTTACTGGATCTGGGGAAAAATCGTTTAGTGTTGGAGCAGATTTGAAAGAACGCAGAACGTTAACTGAACAAAGAGTCAAACGTAATATATATAAAATAGGTGAAGTATTCTCTTTAGTCGAAAGCTTACCTCAGCCAACGATTGCCATGTTAAATGGATATGCGTTTGGTGGAGGGACCGAGCTAGCGCTTGCATGCGATTTCCGTATTGCAGCAGACGATATACAATTAGGACTAACCGAAACAAGCCTCGCAATTATCCCGGGCGCAGGAGGTACACAACGCTTACCTCGCCTCATTGGGGAATCCAAAGCTTTAGAGTTAATCTTAACTGCTAAACGATTGACGGCTCATGAAGCCTTTACGTATGGACTTTTAACTAAAATTGCGAGTCGAGAAACATTAAAGCAAGAAACGGAAAGCTTCGCAGCACTTATGTTAGCGAACGGACCAATTGCACTCCAACAAGCCAAGTTTGCTGTTAAACAAGGGATGAATGTGGACTTGCAAACTGGTTTACAAATTGAACGTAAGGCGTATGAGATTACGATTCCGACAGAGGATCGAGTAGAAGCATTAAATGCATTTAGTGAAAAAAGAAAACCTGTATTTAAAGGGAAATAATTTTAAAAGGAGGATGTTGTGAATAGTTCACGATCATCCTCCTTTTTAACTTTACCTATGTTAAAGGAATAGTTTGATTTAAAATAAAAATAAAAATGAGTTGGGATATTATAAACTGTACCCTATGTAAAGGACATTTTAAAAAAAGCTAGGCAGCCTTAATTAGATGATCTCTGTATTCAACAGGGGTCATCTTTTTTAAATCCCAT